>DXVA01000081.1 GCA_019408975.1 Lentisphaeria bacterium
GGCTTTACGAGCCGACTGCGAAAAGAGCGAAAACGAAGAAACTTTATGAAATTCCGCAGGATGAAAAATATCATTGGATCTTGATCGACCGGTTCAAGATCGGGCCCATGACGAGAATCTGGGCGCCGGGGTCGTGGCATATGGGGATTCAGCTCAAGGATGCCTTTACTATTGCCGATGGCGTTGAGGAGGCGGATAACCCGAATTATTTTGATGTCTGGGTGTCGATCCGTTTTCAGGGCCCGGCATACGTGAAAGGGTCTGCAAAGGAAGATGCGGTTTACATCGACCGCGCGGCTCTGATACGCCGCAGGAAGTGACGACCGGGGAAGGGGATGGCTCATGCCTTGTGAAACTTGTGCATCGCGCAGAAAACATGATTGTTTCACAAGGCGGAGAACTGGAATCCGGCAGAATCACCGGAAACGGAGAATCCCGGACGCCGGAATGCGATAACGGGCCAGATTGCCTTTTTTCCACATGGCAGGCAGGATGCCGCCGTTCAAAGTGAGCTCGAAAGGAGTCTCCGAACGGAATTCGATCCAGGCATCCTGTCCTTCGATCGCCGTCACTTCAAGTTCGGGGTAAGCGGCTCTGCGGGGAATCAGCCCCTGCCACAAGGTTGCCTGCACCTGATGAAAGCAGGACGCCTGGCCGAGAAGATACACGGCACACCATTTTGCCGGAATCCTGCGGTAACTGAATGTATGGGCGCCCAGAAATTCTCTTGAGAGCCGCTTGTTGGCGATGGCTTCCTCTATTCCGGATTTTACTTTCTCCGGGGAATATCTTCCGCTGAACAGGCAGAGGAGCAGATAAGAATAGACCTCCTGTTCTCCGAGCTGCCTCCGGTTGGTATGGTAAACCGGGTCTGCGCCGTTTTCAAGGGGGCCGGTAACAGAAAATCCCTCCGGCTGGCTTTTTTCGACTGCATTCAGCGTATCCTGCAACGCTGCCGGCATATAAGCGGCATACATCCGGAATGCCTCCGGATAATGTCCTTCCGTCGTCATGTTGTAAAGCGCCTGTTCCCGGCAGGTTCCGTGCAGAACCGGTACGGGGTATGCAAGATGATGGTGGCTGAATGTCAGTTCCTCGGGAAAAAGTTTTGCGGTGTACCATGGGGGAACTTTGAAATATTTGCAGTAGTAGTTCTGCGATGCGACGAAAAGCCCCATGCGCTGTGCTGTCATTTTCGCATAGGCATAAATTCCGGTCTCGCAGGCTTCACGGTCTCCGGTCATTTCCGCCATATTGACAAAACCAAGATAAGCGCCGTAATTTGTACCGTCATTCCACGCCCGCCCGTTTTCGCAGTATGCGGAGCACATACATGCCCAGTCCATGAGGGCAAGATAATAATGGAAAGCTTTTTTCATCACATCCCAGCGGCTTCGTATGATGTCCCAGCGGTTTGTGAAAAGTGCGGCAAGGTAGATGGAATAAAGCGCGATTCCGTTTCCCCAGTCCACCTCGATAAATGGAATTTTGTGGTTGCTGACGGTCTCTTTTTCACAGTCGGGAAGGTTGTTTATTCCGGAGACATGCAGATAATTGAAAATATAGGATACTCCGGTAAACGGTTCGGTGCGCTGATACCACATATGGCATTTCTTCCCGCTGCGCCCGATGTAACTGCTGTCCGGATTGCAAGCCTTCTCCAGATTGCGTTCCAGACGGCTGGTCAGTTCCTCCCGCTGTTCTTCCGTCAGTTCGTTGAATGTCAAGAGCGGAATTATGAACGGGAAAAGGAATTGGTGAACGCCGGGATTCGGAATTTCCTCCAGATGATCATGAAAGGCGAGATACTCCTTGAAATCTTCTCCGAGTGCGCCGGAAGTCCTTTTTTCGAGTGCGAAAGAGCGTCTGGTGTCCGGTACCGGAACGGAATAACGGCTCCAGTCTGAATGAAAGACTGTGAAAAGGGGACCGTATTTCGTCGGGAGTTCAAAATCCCTTGCGTCCGGGTCGAGCGTAATTTCGGCTGTTTCCGGTGCGGCAAGCGCCAGAGGGGGCGGGAGCGGAGCGCAGCAGATTTTTTCCGTATGGAATACGTTGTCAAGAAAACGGAACCGGTAACGCTGGAGAATTTCCACCCGGTTGTTTTTCAGTTTGAAATACTCTTCACAGGCGACAGGCCGCGCCAGAGCCGTCCGGGAACGTTTCCGGCAGACGGAAATGGTATGTTCAAGCCATGCCGCATCCAAATCCTCCGGATCAAGCATGGAAATGCCGCCGGGAAAGCCGAGCATTGCCCATTGCAGCTTCGCACTGAAATGAAAATCGACCCGTTCCGCAGCGCCGGAGGAATCCCGTTTCACGAGAATTCGTTCCGGCGGGACACGGAAAAGCAGAAGGATCGGTATTTCCGGAAAAGCTTCGTTGCCGTAAATGAGTATCCAATTTTCCGCAAGAGCCCCATTTATGTTTTTATCATAGAACACGCCGTCGCAGTCGGAGTGTTCCAGAACACCGTCTGCAAGAGGAAGCAGAATGCGTTTGCAGGCGGCGGAACCGGCAAGTTTGCTCAAGGTGAACGTGTCGGCTTCCGTTTCAATCAGCAGTTCCGGCGCAAGCAGCGAATATTCCAACGTAAACGGATTCTGATTTGCATCGGGGCGCGTCCAGCGTACGGATGCCCAGTCAACGGCAATCTTTTCATCCTGCTGCGGTTCATAAGATTGCTGAAGCGAGCCGGATGGGCACATGCCGTCGGGAAGAACCGAAAAACTCCAGAGCAGATTTTTTTTCCATCTTGGATTTCCGGCAATATGCGGCTTGGCAATGATTCCGAAGTAAGGCATGCTGTAGTCCAGCAGACCGTCTCCCTTGGTGAAGCCGAACCTGCCCGCGCTTTTGAACGCCTTGCCTGCACCGGGATGCCAGGAGGAGAGATCAGGCATTTGCCGTCCGGGATTGTTCTGCGGCGGAAAATCATTGCGGTAAGGGTGCATCCTGTCCTGCGGAACGATATCTCCTTTGCTGTCGATCAGGCGGACGCGAAACTGCGGGGAAAGTGTCTGCCCGGTCGGATTTTTCAGGCAGATCTCAAGCGTATTTTTCCCCCGGCAGAATTTCCATGCCGCCTGCGGCAGAAATCCTTTCAGGCGGATACCGCGGGTGCAGTCAACGGGAACCTCATTGATCAGCAGGCGGATTTGTGTATCCAGTTCAAACTGAAGCGTATATTCGCCATCCGCAGGAACCGTGCATTCGCATTTGCAACGGATCTCTTTGCCGGGGAGCAGCTGTTCCTCCCCGTTTCTTTCCAGGAAATATCCGTTGTCTGTATCGCAGAAGTTGTGAACATGGGAACCGACATAATGAAACCAGCTCATGAATAATACTCCTTGTTTTTATAAAAAAAATTGTTTTAATGAATGCATTATATCTTCTCCGCTTTGGGAATACAAGGAATGCCGCTGCCATAAAATAGAATACCCGTGCCGTTTTGCTCTTGTAAAATTGTTGCGGGGAAGTATGTTTCCATAAAATAAGGAGCCTGCTTATGAAAGATGTCACTGTTCAATTGCAGGGGCGCCGGCGGCAATTTTCCGGGCTTCCCGCAGTCAGGAGCATTCTATATCTGAATTCAACGCAGCATCATCGTGTCACGACTCATACTACGATTGATTTCGGGCTGGAACTGAGTTCCGGTGCGGAGTTTGCGGAAGAGGAAATCGACGGTAAAATTTTCCGGAGGAAATTTCCGTGGGTCAGTACCCGGATGCCGGGGCACACCTATCGGATGCTGACGCCGGAACCGTGGGAGGTTCTGGCTGTATCTTACGACTTTTCTTCATTCGATGCTTTGAAACGTTTCGGGCCGGACGCAGAGAATCCGGGATGGGAATTTGTCATGACAGAGGAGATTACACAGAAAACCGCCCGTCTTTTGAGTCTGCTGGGGCAAACTCACCTGCCCGGAGCAATGGACCGTATCGACTTGCTTGCCGTGGATCTCCTGAGTCTGACCCTTCTCGAAAACAGAGAAAATTTCCAGTCCCCGGAAAGCATGGCAATCCGGCGGATTGCATCTTATTTTTCGGCGTATGTTTATGAAAAGATCGATATTGCGGCAGTCATCCGGAAGCATAATCTTTCAGCGCGGACCTTTTTCCGGCACTGGAGGGAGCTTTATGATGTTTCCCCCGCAGATTTCATCATGCAGAGAAAAATGGAAGAAGCGTGCCGGCTTCTGCGGGAAACCTCCATGCGGATTTATGAGATATCGGAACGTTTGCAGTTCATCGACTGCAGTCATTTCTGCCGCAGTTTCAAGCAATGGAATCAGGTTACTCCATTGAATTACCGCCGCAGAAAGTGACCGGAACTCTCCGGTCTGGCTCATTTCCCGCCTTTCTGACGGAATTGCCGCGGAGTCATGCCCAGATGTTTCTTAAATTCGGCGGCAAAAAAAGACGGCGAGGAATAGCCGCATGCGGCGGCGATTTCACTAATGCTCATGCTGCTCAAAAGGAGAAGCTGTTCCGCATGTTGCAGCCGCAAGGCGATCATATAGCGTATCGGGGTTTGCCCTGTCTCTTTTTTAAACTGACGGATCAGGGAGTATTTGCCTACGCCGAAGCGATTTGCCAGCGTGTTCAGACTCATGCCGGATGCCATGCCATACGCCGCTTCGCGCAGTTTCATTTGGAAATGCCCTGCCGCAGTTCCGTGCATGATCTGATTTTGAATTAAATACAGCAGGCGGTAAAGATGAACGGACAGGTTTTCCATGGCTTCTGCGCCTCCTTCGGACATCTCCTTGAAAACGGCTTCAAAAATCGGGCGGAATTCTGTTTTGCCCTCCGGTATCCTGATGCCTCCGCTTTGGATTTCTTTATTCAGCAGGAGATCCGGCAGCGGGCCTGAACGGAATATCATGAAATATTTGCGCATATCAGCCCGTTCCGGCACAACATAGGTATGCTGGATTTTCGGCGGCACGACCAACAGATCGCCCGGATAAATGGAATAAACTCCATCGGATGTTTCCACATGCGCCTGCCCTGAAATCTGCAATTGGAGCACCCAGCAGTCGGAAGTAATCGGCAAGCGCGCTCCGCCCCGAAACAAGGATTTTCCAAAAGCGGAAATATCCAGAAACGAGACCATGGAATGTCTTGCCAGAGTGGAGAGCAGCACCTGTTCCTCATAATACTCGCTGTTTTGTTCCACTGTTTTATAAAAACTGATAGATTTCATATTTGCAGATTAAAGAATCTTATATTAATTGCCAATATAATGATATTTTATTTTATTGCCATTTCGGGATAATGCAACTATTTTTATTCTGGAATTTCAGAAAAAAAGGAATTATTTATGAAGCAGCGTGTCTTGGTGATCGGTTTTGGTTTCATGGGGCAGACTCATGCGGGAAATCTGTTGAAAAATCCAGATGCCGAACTTGCAGGTATTGTGGAACCCTGTGATCCGGCAGAGCGTCTGCGAACTATAAAAGGCAATAAAGCCACGGTATTCATTACTCCGGAGTCGATTGCCGGAGTGCCTCATTATCATGACATGGATGAGGCATTCGGCGACAGCGGTGCGGATGCCGTCGTAATTGCTCTGCCGACAAAACTGCATTATGGCAGTGTGATGAAAGCGCTTGAATGCGGTTATCATGTCATGGTGGAAAAACCCTTCTCGATTGACTGCGCCGAATGCGACAGCATGGTCCGCAAGGCAAAAGAGAAAAAACGCATCCTTGCAGTCGGATATGTCGTCCGCCATATGCGAGAATACGAAATCCTGCGGGAAACAGTGAAGTCGAACCGTTTAGGCAGACTCAAATATATGTCTTTGAGCCGTTATACAGGCGTTCCGGCATGGGGCAACTGGAATGATCCCGAATTTATCAGAGCTTCCGGCGGGGCGTTGTTCGATCTGGTTTCGCATGACATCGATTTTGCGCGATACTGTCTGGGCGAACCGGAGTCGATTACTCCCGATCCGGTGCTTTGCCGTGAAATGAACGGGAATCTTATCGCCGCCGTGCTGCATTACCCGGGAAACAATGTATTCATCGAGGGCGGTTTTATGACTCCTTCAGGTTTTCCCTTCCGGCGGAATTATGCGGCGTATTTTGAGAAAGGGACTCTGATCAGTGATGCGCCCGGCGATTTCAGGGAGATTGCCGCCGACGGGGGAATTCATGCCGAAGACTATTCATGCTGTGATCCCTATTATGTGGAAATGGATCGCTTTCTCCAGGCGGTCATGACCGGAGACCGTTCCTGTCTATGTACAGGAGAAGATGCTGCCCGTTCTATTGGCTGCTGCCATGAGATTCTGTCCCGGCTGAATGGCGTTGTTCGCCACTGAATTTCCAGGGAGTTCCTATGAAACTTTGTATGATGTCCTGTATGATGGGCAAGTTTACGCCCGGACAGATTGTCGCGGCTGCGGCGGTATGCGGCATGGAGGCCATAGACTGGGTCTCAACTCACCGTACGAAACCGGCGGAACTGCGTAAGATCTCGGAAGATGCCGGGCTCAGGATCGTTGCGCACACCATGATCAAGGAAAAATTTCTCCGGCGGGAAACGGATTATTTGGATGAGTTCAAGGCTTCTCTGGACGATGCCTGCATTCTGGGGGCGCCGATTCTGATGCTGCCGCCGTTCCCGCGGATTCGGCAGGTCTCTTTGGAGGATGACCGGAAAGCATGGACGGAATACTATGCACAGGCTTTGCCGCTGGCGCAGAAAGCGGGGATTACCCTGACGATGGAAAGCACGGGACTTGTCAATTCGCCCATCGTCACGGCGGGTGAAGTCCTTGAAGTCCTTCACAGCGTCCCGGGATTGAAGCTTACTCTGGATCACGGCAATATGCAGACGGCAGAAGAGGCTGTCGGCGCCTATTCCATATTGAAAGAGCACGTCGTTCATATTCATCTGAAGGATTGGAAGATATATGATTCCCCGTGGGCGGGCGCTGTACTGAAACGCAATGGGAAATATTTTGCCAATGCTGTCATTGGAAAAGGCGATATGGATTTGAAAGCATTCTGGGAAAATTTGGATTCCCGCGGGCAGGAATTCTATGTGAACTTGGAAACGATGGATTTTGTGGATCAAAGTTCGACTCCGGATGTTTTGAAACATGTTTCGGATCTCCTGAGAAACTGGTAATGAAACAAACGCCGGTGAATGCGAAAGTAAAAAGTTGTCCCGGAGATTCCTGCCGTAATCAGGAGAAATAAGCTGCCGTTCAATCTTTCCTTCTTCCGGCGGGGCTTGAACTGCCGCAAAGATTGAAGCGTCCGGAACAGATATGCCGTATCCGCTGTTTGCAGTGATGAGTGGATCAGTTCGCCGCTTCTCGCGGAAAGTTCCTGAAAACGCTGCCCTGCGATATCCGGCAAGGTCATGTTTCATTCAAACGGCGGAACTTCCGGCTTGTTCAGCTGCATGGATGCCCATATCCGCAGAAATCAGTGATTTCATACAGTTGCAACATTCCACCGGAACCGGGATCTCTGACGGAGCTGATTTATGAAAATACGGTTTATTTTTTTCTGTGCTCCGTATGAATATTGTTGTGTGACATTCTGTGAAGAAAAACTTCCGTCACAACCCGTTCTATCGGCAGTCCGGTTTCCGCCATAGTTTCTTTGAGCCATTTCTGAATGTCTTTCTGGTATTTTTCTTCGATAGGAAGTTTCACCGCCCCATCTTCGACAACATTCGCAGAATTGTTGTTCATTGATTGTCCCTCCTTTTCCATTACTGTCGATCATGCTATAATATGTTACGAAAATTACGTTTTTCAATCTCTTTTGCAAGAGAAATATATAAACTCTTAGTATTGAAAAACCTTATTAGTGAAGATATATTATTGGATTAAAGGGAAAATCAAATGGATAGTCATGCCCAGATAATTGTTGATTTTATGGCGGAACACGGTATTACGCAGGTGGAAATGGCGCAGCGTCTGCAGGTTACTCCGGCGACGCTGAGCCGCTGGCTCTCCGGCAGCCACGGGATCAGTAAAAAGCATAGGAGAAGCATTGAATTCATCTGCGCCGACGCCGTGCTGCCGGCAGTGACCAAGCGTCTGTTTGCGAGAATCCGCAGAATGCCGGAGCCTGTTCAGTGGGAACTTTACGAAGAAATCATCCGCCGTTACTCCGAATGACACCGTCTGCCTGCAAGAGCCCCGCATACCATCCCGCCCCGCCGAGTGCAGGAAATGGCTTTTCCGGTTTTCATGATGAATACTAATATTAATTCCTGTATTTTCTGCCTGATATTTGCAATATAGAGAAAATTGCCTGCCCGACAACTTGCGGAACGGGATTTTTTCTTGATTCTTTCAGTGCATCCGTCCTGCACGGAAAGACAAGGGGCGCCGGAGGTAAAATCCTGTCTGAAACACCGTTCTGCCTTTGAGTCTGTTCGTCAAATACGGAAAAATATCCGTTTTTTCTTATTTTTTTTTAGTGCAGAGGCTTTTTATACTTGAATTTCGTAACTTTAATGATATAATTATTACGAAAATTACGATTATCTCATCCATAAAATTGCGGAACAAAAGAAATAGAAGGCTTTTTATGAGCGGATTATTTCATGGAATTGAGTGTGCAGTGCTGGAAGGAAATGTGTTTTTCCGGTTCAGGGATATGATGAAGAGAAATTTTTCTTAATTACGAAAGATATAACCCAATAACGGAGGAAGAAGAAAGATGGAAAACAAAAAGGAGATTTTCGCAGACGGAATCAGCCAGATTCACTTTGCGGGAGGGATGGTCCGGTTCGATTTTGTGACTCTCCAGCCTGCCGAAGACGGAACGGCGCCGGTTCCGAGCGTAAATGAGAGGATCATTATGCCGCCGCAGGGGTTTCTCGGTGCATACAATTCCATGCAGCAGTTGATTGACAAACTGCTTGATGCCGGAATTCTTCAGAAAAATGAAAAAACAGCTGCAAATAAGAAGAAATAAATGAACACATCACTTCAGGCTCTGTACACCGAATCTGATTATGCGGTCGTTTCCGAAACGGAGGGAAGCGACTGCATTGTGTCGGTTTGCAATGAACTGAGTGATCAACAGAAGGAGGCGATTTCTTTTTCAGGGCTTTTCCAGTCGGCGGCAGCCGGATTCTCGATCCGGGTTTCGCCTGATAACGCCGCTTATTATGTGAAAGCGACAGCGGCGGAATTGGAAAGGTTCTTTATCTCCGTAGGTGCCTTTGTCAAAAGGCAGGCAGCCGGAATCCGGAATGCGTTTTGCCGCGTGTTCAGAAAACGCACAATTACATGCCGGGTTTTAACCTGCTGCTACAGATTGTGAGACAAAAAAATAAGTTTATCCGCCACGGGGTTGTGAAAAACAAATGCTCCGCTCTTTTCATAGTTCCGCGGCGGATATCAAAACCATAACATGGAGTAAAAAATATGTCTGACGTAAATTATTTCGTTGGAACAGAAGAAGCTTGGAACGCGCTTGGAAAGGCCGTTCAGGACACCTATACAGGCAGGGTCGACAACATTGAGGAGGCTGTAGCCACGGCTGCCGCCAACGGGGAGATCACGGCAGATACAGTCGTGACATTTGATGTATCTTCCAATCTGAATCCAGACGGCAGCAGATTTGAAGGCGTTGTCACGATTGCAGGCATTGCCGGAAGCGTCATCGTAAAGGAGTTTGACCAGGATGTCACTCTGAACTGTGGAATCAAAATTGCCCAGAGCAACGTGACGGTGGAAGGGTTTGACTTCGGCGTAAATGAGGGGACAATTCCCGCAGGCAATGCCGCTGCCGTCATTTATGTGCAGGGTGCAGATATTGAAAATGTTACTATCCGTGACAATACCTTTGATACAGGCGATTCTTATGAAACTTCCGGCGCCGGAGATATCATTCGTGTGGAAGCGGCAAAGGACCTTACCATTTCCGGTAATAAGATCCTCAGCGGAACACATCATGGAATGAACCTGAACGATCTCTCCGGTATTTGCGATATTACGGACAATACACTTTCCGGACTTGAGAGAAGCGGCATCCAGTTTGCCAAAGGTGCAACGGGGACGGTAAATGTTTCCGGAAACACAATCACGCTGGAAAAAGATCCTGCTTCTTCCAGAGTTGATCAGGATGATGCGGCAATCGTCTTCGGCGGCGATCGTCCCTACGGTGCGGGCGGTGCTCAGTTCAATGTTACAGACAATACACTGACCGTTTCCGGAACCGGCATGAGCGGTGACGGAATTAACGGAATCGTCTTCGGCGGCGCGACCGCCGGAGCTGGCACTCAGCTCGGCAATCTTGTCATTGAAAACAATAATATTGATTTCTCCGATGGCGCCAACTCCGTTCGCATTGATACGGAAAATACCACTGTCGATATGACAAAGAATGATTTGACGGTCAATGGCGCTGCCGCGACATTTGACCAGATCACCGACAGCATCAGCAATCCGACTCCCGCAAACAACGGCGATGTCATTGTTTCTTATGTCGGCGAAACAGGCGAAAGGAGTTATGCGACAATCGGGGCGGACAATCCCGCCAGCGAACGGACAATTCTCGTCGATGCGGAGCTTTTCTATAACCGTGCTCCCGGCGAAGTCGTCGTTGTTGACGGTGTCACTTATACGGTGGGCGATAATCTGGTCGGCACGATTGAAGTCGCATTTGGCAAAATTGCTGCCGGTACCGCGGCGGGAACCATTCTCATCAATGGCGAGTATGACGGTTTTGATTTCAGTGCTGCAAAGAATTCCAATCTGATTTCGATCAAGGCTCTGAAACCCGGTTCCGCCACAATTAACGGAACGTTCAGTTTCAATGATGCTTTCCTCTTCAGTATTGAAGGATTGGTCTTCAATGCCGCCGCAGGCGAATACGGCATTGTAATCAATTCCGACTGCGCCGATTCCTCCATAAAGAACAATATCTTCAATGGAAACGGTCTTCATGTCACAGCGGGTAATATCGGAGTGTTCGGCAATACCTTCAACGGCGGTGCGGATACTCTCGGCATTACTGTTGACACAGGTGCGGATATCACAGCCGGCGGTGCCGACACGACAAAGTATCCGGGCAATGTC
This sequence comes from Lentisphaeria bacterium, assembly GCA_019408975.1. GTDB lineage: Bacteria > Verrucomicrobiota > Lentisphaeria > Victivallales > UBA1829 > UBA11452. The sequence continues at coordinate 11,065 of DXVA01000081.1, forward strand.
ATCAACAACGGCATTGACGCGGCAGCTGGAACTTTCACCAACAATACGATTTCCGGCGCGGATGTCGAACTGGGCACCGAGCTCAAGAACAACACGATTTCCGGCGATCTTACCGTTACCGGCGGAGCTCCCGGCAAAGACACGATTTCCGGCAACAAGATCACCGGCAGTGTTGTCACCGATGAATTTGCCGATGATGAAGCCAGAAAAGATTTCACCGGGGCAAACAACGGTGCGACTCTGGTTGACGGGGGCATTGCCGCCGATGAAGTGATTGTCGACAAACAGTATGAAGGCATGTCCGGAACGGTGATCATTGATGGCAAAAAAGGCGAGATCGGAACAACAGTCTTTGCCGATCTGGATGATGTCAATGTCACCGGAGTGACCATCAAGGTCAAGGATATTGATGCGGAAGATGTGACGGAACTTGGCGGCGGGAATACCTATGTGTTCGAGCAGTCCGTCAAGTTCGGAGATATTGAGCTGACTGGCGATGCGACTGTCAAAGGCAGTGTTGAATTCGCCGGAAGCATTTCCGGAGCATTCACGCTTACAATTGCCGATGATTCCAGGATTACGCTTGGCGGAATGATTGATTCCGGCGAGACTGAAATTAGCTTCGGTGCTGATTGCACTCTTGCTGTTTCCGGCGATCTCTTCATCATCGGAGACAACGCCGATACGGTCCTCAACTCACTTAAGGCTGCTCAGATCACCGGCAGCGGAACAATCTGGGTGCAGGGACTTACCGGAGGCAATATCGTTGTCGGCGACGTAAAGGTGAACAAAGTAACCGATGACATGTTGGTAGACCTGGCAAACGGCAAGCTGGAAACCACGGCCGGTTCCATGATCCAGAAGCTGGTCCACGGAACAGTCGGCGGCGATGTTGTCTTCGATCTGAACAAGGTCGGCAATGACACATCGGTATCCGACATTTACGCAGGCGATATCGCTTTCAACAACAATGATCTGGATGTTACGCTCAGCGGAGGCAAGGCTTTCCTGCGTGGCAATTATACCGGAGTCGATGCTCTTAAGATTACCAACAAAGGCAAACTTTACGGTTCTCTTGAAACGGAGGCTGTAAGTTTTGAGGCGGCATCCGCCGAAATCTCCAATGAGGCAAAAGGAACACTGGTTGCCGAAGTCAAGACGACGGGCAATATGACGGTCACAAATAACGGAGTCATTTCCGGAGATTACAGTGCCGCCAAGCTGACGTTCACGAACACTGAAAAAGGAACAATGAACGGTGTCAATCTTGAAACCACAGGCACGCTTACTTTCAGGAACACGGGAACATGGACTGACGGCTCCATCATTTCCGCCGGCAATGTCACTCTGACCAACGACGGAGTCATTTCCGGTGTCGATATTGATGCTGCCGGAAAGGATGTCACTTTCCACAGTGAAATCGGAACACAGGGCAACTATTCGGACATGGTTGTCAAAGCGGATTCCCTGTATCTCGGCGGAGCGAATTTCGAGCTTGTCGCTGGTTCCAATCTTGCTAAAACCGGACTCGCGAACGACCATTCCGGAATGATTTTCTTCGGTGATAAGAAAGCAGATGCCGATCAAAATCAGGTCCTTTCCGCAGGATTCAAGCAGGAGCTTACCATTGCGGATACAACAGTTGGTTCTGTCCGTCTCGGCTTCTGGCAGAATCCGACGGAGCCCGATGGTGAGGCGAAATTCATCCTGAATCTGAAAGGCGAAACAAAGCTTGAGGGTTATGGGAATGCAATTGATTTCACGACTCCCGGCTACAATACCGTACCGGATATCACCGCCGATCTTGAAATCAATCAGGAAACGGGTGTTGTCATTAACGGAAACGTAATAAACGCGTTCGGCGCTCTTGCCTCCGGAACAGGTTTGAACGTAGACGGCGATATCACTGCCCGCGATGAAATCGTTGTGGCGGATGATCTGATTGCGACAGGCAATATTACAGCCGCCGATGCAATTGCCGCGGGCGGCGATCTGAGTGCCGGTACTGTCACGATCACGGGTGAAAAAGCCGTGCTTACGGTCGGCGGAGACAGCATGAATGTCGCGCAGTTCGTTCTCGGAACCGATGCGGAAATCAAAGCGGCGAACGTGGATATCACCCAGAAGCTTGACATCGCAAACAAAATTGCCGCAATCGAAGCCAAGTCCGTGTATTACAAAACCGGCGATATTGATGACTTCGACAATATTACGACAACCGGACGCATTGTCGCGAATGACGGCAGTATCGTTGCGAACAATATCGAAGCTGCCACCGGAACGGTTTCTGCTTCCGCGGATATTACTGTAGAGGAGACACTTTCCGGCGGAAGAATTGAAGCCGTGAACGTAAATGCCGATGTCATTACAACGGTAAAAGACGATGTGTTGAAAGCCGATGGCAAAATTGAAATCACGGGTGATCTTACTGCCGGAACTTCAGTCGATGCCGAAGGCGCCATTCTTGTCGGCGGCAATATCATCGGCGAGGAGGCAGCGATTCATTCGGACGATTATATTGATGTCGCCGGAACGATTACGGCGAAAAGTCTTTCCGCTGATGGAGCCAATGAAAACGGCTTTGCAATTGATGCGGAGAAGATCACCGTCGAGGAGAGCATTACTGCTGAAAACGGCAAGGTGCATTCCGACACGTTCATCACTACCGGTGAAGAAGCTCTGATCAATGCGCAGTCGCTGATTGCGGATGACTCCATGACAGTCGGCAAGGTGACTGTCGCCGAAGATGGAACCGTTCAGGCGAAAAATAACATCTTTGCGACGGAAATCACGCAGGCGGGTACGGTCCGTGCGATGAACGGCATACTGGATGTCGGAGTAAACAAAAAGCCGTTGGAGCATGATCCGTCCACATGGTATTTCGTCGGCGGAAAGATCAATGCCGCGGGTGAAGTCGTTGCAAACGGCACCATTCGCGCCGGAGATGTTACGGTAAAATCCATCCAGTCCTATACCGGCGATCTTCTGGTCGGCACAATGACTGAGGAGTTTAAAGGCAGTGATATCGTCACGACCGGCGCTGTGGTTGATGCGGACGGCAATCTTGTCGGCGGAAATGTGGAAGCCAGCGGTTCGATCATGGTCGGAAGTATCGGCAATGCGGAACATTATGCCGGTGCTGTTATTGCACACGGAACTAAGGAAGCTGACCCGGAAAGCGGCAGATTGCTTGCTCAGGGCGATGTTTTTGCTGCAAGCGTCATGGCGGAAAAAGACCTCACCATCGACGGTGATGTCACCATGTATCGGAAAGATGAGGTAAATGCCGGCAATATTTCTTCCAGAACCGGCAAGGTAACTATCGGCAACGTCCAGATGGCGGGTTCCATCACGGCGGAAGACAATATTGAAATCGGGGATCTCATAGAGATTACCGGCGCACTTGTCTCCAATTCCGGTGCGGTCAATGTGGAATCCCTGGGCAACATCGGCGGAAATCACGATGCGCTTGATGCAAGACAGGAAGGTTTTGCGATCTGGGCAATGGATACGGATAAGAATTCCAACCTCGGGTTCAAAGAAGGCGCGGTGATCAATGGCC
>DXVA01000082.1 GCA_019408975.1 Lentisphaeria bacterium
TGTATTATACGGAAAAGGAGAGACCATCTTCTTTTCCGGCAGCATGCGCATGTTAAAGATACTACATCTTTTTTTCAGATTTTATTTCATATAAACATTGAAAAATAGATTCATTGTGCTAATTTTAGCGCAATCATGAACATGCACAAAAAAATATCTGTCATCATACTGGGTGCGGGCGGACGGGGAACGATCTACGCGAACCTGATCAGACTCATGCCCGAAAAAGCGGAAGTGGTCGCTGTTGCGGAACCGCGCGACTTCTTCCGCAACCGTATTGCCATGGAGCATAACATTCCGGAGGTAAACAGCTTTACCGACTGGCATGATGTGCTCAAACGCCCGAAATTCGCCGATGCCGTCATCATCACGACGCAGGACCGCATGCATGTGGAACCGGCGGTCGCGTTTGCAAACAAAGGATATAACATCCTGATCGAAAAACCGCTGGCGCCTGACGCGCTTTCCTGCCGCCGGATTGTGGAGGCGGTCAAGAAAAACAATGTGCTTCTTTCCGCATGTCATGTCATGCGCTATGCGAATTATACCAGTATGCTCCGCGAGCTTATCAGAAACGGTTCGGTCGGGCAGATTGTATCAATTGAACACCTGGAACCCGTCGGGCACTGGCGTTATGCCCATTCCTATGTCCGCGGCAACTGGAACCGGGAAGAAACTTCCTCCTCGGTTCTGCTGGCGAAGTCGATTCACGATCTTGACTGGATCAATTTCATTGTCGGGCGCCGCTGCCGGAGTATTTCTTCATTCGGTTCACTGATGTTCTTCCGCAGGGAAAACTGCCCGGAGGGTGCGGCGAAGCGCTGCCTCGACTGTCCGCTGGAGCCGTCCTGTCCCTATTCCGCGCCCCGGTTCTATCTGGAACGCTGGAAGGCGGGGCATATCGACAATTACATCGAATCCGTAACCAGTCCGCTTACCGAGGAGAATATTCTCAAGGCGATGCGGGAAGGTCCTTACGGGCGCTGTGTATTTGCCTGCGACAACGATGTGGCGGATCATCAGGTCGTCAATATGGAGTTTGAAGGCGGCGCCACGGCGGTATTCACGCTTGCGGGCTGTTCCAAATACGGCGACCGGCGGACAACGATTTTCGGTTCCGCCGGGGAAATTTTCTGCGACGGGAAGAAGATTCTTCTCTATTCCTACCTGCGCGACCGGACAACCGAAATCAATATCGAGCCGGACAACGGCACCCCTGCAAAATATCACGGCGGAGGCGACAAGAACTGTCTGGAAAGCTTCATCGACGCGCTCCGTGAAAACAATCCCGAGCTGATTGTCAGCGGCGCCGACATTTCTTTGGAAACTCATCTCATGGTCTTTGCCGCGGAACGTTCCCGCAAAGAAAAACGCACAATCCTCATGGATGAGCTGCGTTCGGAAAAGTGACCGGTGCGCGCATGGCGGACAGGGTTCTCTGGACAGGTGATCATCTCAAGCTCGAGATCGGGCGTCAGATTTTGTTTAACGATGCCTTTTTTTCCATCAATGACGGCGAACGCGTGGCTTTGGTCGGGCGCAACGGATGCGGCAAATCGACCCTGATGAAGATCATCGCCGGACTTGATACATTGTCCGCGGGTGAAATCACGATGGCTAAAAATATCCGTATCGCCTATATGCCGCAGGATTTCACGCTGGACCCCGATACAACGGTCCGTTCGGTTGTGACCGAAGGAGTCCAATATTTCACCGGCATTCTCAAACGCTATCAGGAACTTCCTGCGGCTTCGCCGGAACATGAACAGCTTGAACATCTTCTGACGTATCACGATGCATGGGACACGACAAATAAGATCGAAACGATCCTTGCGAAACTCGACTTGAATGACGCGGAGAAAAAATGTTCCCTGCTTTCCGGCGGCGAACGGCGGCGCGTCATGCTGGCGCGGAGTATTATTGCGGAGCCCGATCTGCTTCTGCTGGATGAACCGACCAACCATCTGGATGTGGAGATGATCGCATGGATTGAAGACTTTCTCGCCTCCTACAAAGGCGCGTGCCTGTTTGTAACGCATGACCGTTACTTCCTGGACCGTCTGGCGACCCGGATCGTTGAGCTGGACAATGGTAAATTTTTCTCCTGCGCCGGTTCCTATGCCGATTTTCTGGCGGCGAAAGAGGAGCGTGAATATAATGAAGACGTTCTGGAGCAGAAACGCAAAAACTTTCTCCGGCTGGAAGTCGAATGGGTGCGCCGTTCCCCGAAAGCCAGGCTCCGCCGCAATCTCGGCAGATTGAAACGTTATGATGAGATTGCCGCACAGAAAGGCCCTGTCCGCACTGGCAGTATTGACCTGATTATTCCCAGGGCGATGCGCCTCGGAAACAAGGTGGTGGAGGTCAGGGAGATATCCAAAAATCTCGGCGGGAAGGAACTGTTCCGGAATTTTTCCTATGAATTCAGCGCCGGGCGGAAAACCGGTATCGTCGGCGGCAACGGATGCGGCAAGACAACGCTGCTGAAGATGATCACCGGACAGCTTCAGCCCGATTCCGGCGAAGTGTTTGTCGCGCCGACCGTCGAGTTCAATTATATTGACCAGGGGCGTATTGCCCTGAATCCGGAGAACAGTGTTCTGGAGGAGATTTCCGAGGGGCACGATTTCATCAATCTGGGCGAGGAAAAAATTTCCATCTGGGGGTATCTGAAACGTTTTCTGTTTGAAGACGACCGGATCAATACGAAGATCAAAAATCTTTCCGGCGGCGAGAAAGCGCGCCTGACGCTTGCCAAGATTCTGCGCGGCGGCGGCAATTTCCTGATTCTCGACGAGCCGACCAACGATCTGGATCTTTCGACGCTGCGCATTCTGGAAGAGGCGCTGATTCATTACGACGGCTGTCTTGTGGTAGTCAGCCATGATCGCTATTTTCTGAATCGTGTCTGCGACCATATCATCGCGTTTGAACATGACGCGGGTCTTGTGGCGAGCGTGGGCGATTATGATTATTATCTGGCTAAAAAACAGGAGCGTTCCGCTGCTGCGGAGCGTCCGAAAGAGTCGCCGAAAAAGAGCAATGAGCCTGTGGCGCCGGTTCGAAAAAACCAGCCTAAAAAGCTGTCATTCAAAGAGGCGCGGGAACTGGAATCTCTGGAAGGCGTGATTGCCGGTGCAGAAAGCCGGATTGCCGAAATTGAAGCCATGTTTGCCGATCCTGACTTTTTCCGGAAACACGGCAGAGAATCCGTGTCGCTTCAGGAAGAACTGGATCAGGCGAAAGCGGATCTGGAAAATCACTATCTCCGCTGGGAGGAGCTTGAAACCAAACGCGCTTCTTTTGAGAAATAATACGCCGTAAATCCGATGCGCTGTATTGCCCTTCATGAAACTGGATTTTCCGTTTTTTCTTATTCTCAATGCAGACCGTTCAGGCTCAGTTTCGGAACATCTCCGTAAACCTTGAAATAAAGAATGCGGGCCTGTTCCGATGCCGGATCAAGCAGAAATGCGGCACGGGCATACCGGGCGGCAAGGTGTTTATTGCCGTCCATGAGGGCGCGCTCCCCGGCGACGTAGAGTTTCATCGATGCCATGCGATCTTTCGGTTTGATCACCCGGAATACGGAATAAATCGCCGATACAGGCAGAAAACGCGGCGGCGGATCAATTTTGTAGAACCACGAGAGTTTATTGGAATGATATTTCATGAGATTCACCGGAGAGTCGCCGCGAATCGTTTTGGCGGCGGCGATATAGCGTTCCGAGTAAATGTGCATCGGGCCGAGATATCCTTCGTTGAAGATGAAGAAGTCCGCATTCAGGTCGTTGCAGAATTTGGCAAGCTGAAGTTCCGTCCCGTGATAAATCAGATTCAGGTAAAGTTGAGTGGGGCGGCGAATGCGTTCGAGTCCGAACTGCGGCTGAAGCGCGATTGCAGACCCCGCATAGCATTTCAGCATCGGCCCGACCGTGAAATCGGTAATCACGCATTTGCCTTCCACGCGGGATTTACGGAACCATTCGATCAGGAGCGCGGTCTCCCGCAGATGCACATCGCTTGAATAACGGCGGCGCCCGGCAAGCGAGACAACAGACTCCAGAAGAAAAAGAATCACGAGAAACGTCCAGACGGCGCCTCGGGCGATCACGTGGAAAGTCCGTTTCGTGAGCTGTTTCGACCAGAAGGCAACTCCGCGCAGGTAATCATCGCAGAGCAGCATCAGCGAAATGATCAGGAAAATGATCAGAAACTCATGATAGCGCACGATATAGAGAAAACCGACTGTAAAGACTCCTGTAAATGTGAAAAAGAAGAGGGAGCGGGGCATTCCGCGGCGGACAAAGCGGTAGATGACCGGCGGAAACGGCGCCAGCAGAAGCAGAAGATAGAACAGAGTCAGGGAGAACGGCAGGAAAGCGATCGCCGTATTCAGCATTTTCAGCGGAGTCTTGATTCCGGGGATTACGCCCAGAGATGGAAAATAAGTCACGAGAATCCGCCAGTTTGCCGAGTGCATTGCGGGAGTCCACATCATCCGGGCGTCATACGTGAGCAGGTCCGGATCGCGCGGTTTGATATTGTTGAATTTAAGCTTTGCCGCCGTCAGGTCTCCGAAATGACTGTAATGGGAGACGTAGTGCGGCGTTTTAACGCAGAAGTTCCAGAGCAGGAACAGCAGGCACGGCAGAAGAAGGGTTGCGGGCAGACGGCGCTTGAAACCGGATTTTTTATATTTCCCGCCGAGAATGAAAGTAAAAAGAAGCGACGGCAGGAGAATGACGATCAGCGGGGACATGATGAGGTCGTATGCGCGGTTGAAAGGAATCAGGATGGAACTTAACACCACGGAGGCGGAGATGATGATCCAGCAGTTCCGGCGGCTCGTTGAGATTTTCCCGCTGAGGAGGTAACGGAACAGTTCAAAAATCACGATCGCGCTGAGAAACCCGAGGCTGAGGTCCCAGGATGAAAACAAACCGAAAGCCGTCAGTCCCAGCAGGAGATATTTCCATTTCGCCGGACGTGTGTAACAGGAATAGAGTAAGAGCAGAAGCGCCGTGACCAGAGGCAGGGCGAAGTTGCCGCGGATGATGTCCTGTCCGGTGGACCGCGCGATAGCGGCAATCGCCACGGCGTGCAGCAGCCCGCCTGCCAATGCCAGAGACCGGCGGCACCGCAGCGTCAGCAGGAGCAGAAAAATAAAGCCGGAGGAGAGGCTGATCCATGCCCGGAGCTGAAAGCTGACCCACTGCGCCAGATAAACGTTGTCCTGAAACCGTTTTTCCTGCGGCGTCGGCGCAGGATCTTTGAAAATCAGGGATTTTGCCCGGTATCCCCATCCGAGAAACCATTCCAGCGCCATGATCATCTGGCTGTAAGGGGGAATATCCTCAAGCCCGTGCAGATTCTTATCCGAAGCCGGCACGCCTTTTCCCGCTGCGATATCCTGTGTATAACCGAACATCATGGCGCTTTCGATCGTGAACGGCATGAAGTTTTTATGGGTTACGGGGAGAAATTTGCCGAAGAAGCTTTGCTTGACGGGCTTTGCGTCGCCGATCAGCCCGGCGACAGCCTCCGCCTCACGGTTGTAATTGTGCGTGCGCATTGCAAATGCGGCGAGGCAGCAGACAAGAAAGAGAATCAGGTTCAGGATACGCGGGTGTGTTTTCAGAAAATTCATGTCAGTATGCTTTCCTCATTTGAGATGACTGGATGGAAAGTTCATCGCGGTATTTTGCCACAGTGCGGCGCGCGACATCGAATCCGCGTTCTTTCAGGAGCTTGGAAAGCTTGCTGTCGGAAAGCGGTTTGGCGGGGTCTTCTTTGGAAACCAGTTCCTGAATCATATCCTTGATCGCATGAGAGGAGACCTCCTCGCCTTCCTCGGACTGGAATCCGCCGGAGAAAAAGAATTTGAACTCGAACAGTCCTATGGGCGTCTGCATGTATTTGTTCGCCACGGCGCGACTGATGGTCGTCTCGTGAAGACCGAGCTTGTCCGCCGCCTGCTGCATGGTCATGGGTTTTAGTGCCTTTGCTCCGTATTTCATGAAATCGTACTGTGCGGAAACAATCAGTTCGGCAATGCGGCGGATTGTGCTTTTGCGCTGGTCGATATTATGAATCAGCAGTTTGCCGTCCGCAATTTTGCCGCGGATATACGCCTTGTCCTCCGGCGAAACCGCAGGGTCTTCCAGCATTTTCATGTAACGGTCGGAGATGGAAAGCCGCCCGCTGAACGGGTCGTTCTGGACGATGCGGAAGGAATCGCCATCTTTTTCAACGATTACCTCGGGGACGACATAAAGCGGCGTGGACGGCGTGACGGCATTTCCCGGATGGGGGTTCAGGAGGCGAAGCTCCTCAATCAGTTCATTGAGATGATCCAGAGTGATGTTCATTTTTTTTGCGATCAGCGGCAGGCGGTTATGCGCCAGATCATCAAGATGATTCCTGATAAGCCGGCTCAAATCCTGATTCTGCGATCCCGCCGCTTTCAGTTGAAGAAGCAGACACTCTTTCAGGTCCCGTGCCGCAATGCCGGGCGGTTCAAAAGACTGAACCAGCGCAAGCGCCTGTTCCGCCTCGTCCATGGTGCAGTTCACCGACTGGGCGATTTCCGCAGGCGGCGTTGTGAGATAGCCGGCTTCATCAAGACTGCCGATCATATATTCCGCCGCGTCTGCAACTTTCTGCGGCACATCAGCGAAACGGAGCTGGTCGAGCAGGTATTCCTGAAGCGAAGTTTCCGCCACAATGGAATCGAAAATATAGTTGCGCCGTTCCTCTTCCTCGGCGGAGTATTTCGACTGCTGCGGGATATCCGGCGGATCGTCGTGAGAAAATGCCTCCCACGCTTCCGGGGTTTCCGCGATTCTGTCGAGATGTTCCTCGAAATCCTCCCGGTTGGAGTCCAGCATACGCGATTCGTCCGCATCGGGGCGCAGGTCCGGAGTCTGCGGCAGCGCAGGCAGATCCGCGTAAGGATCATCCGTTTCGCCGGAGGAAGGTTCCTCGCGCTTTTCGTCGAGCTCCAGAACGGGATTGGAACTGAGTTCAAGTTCCACTTTCTCTTCCAGTTCCATGACCGGCGCCATAAGAAATTCAAGGGAGAGAATCTGTTGCGGGGCGAGAGTCTGTTCCTGTCTCAGCTCCGTATTTTGTGAAAAACTGTTCGCCTGTTCCATAGCACCAACAATAAAATTTTGCAATAAAAATCAATTTTCTATTTTACAATACAGCAGAAAGAATTATAATAAACCCGCGAAAGATAAAAAAACAAGTAAAATTTTCCGGGAAGTGAAAGGTTATTCGTGAATATTCAGGGTAAATTCGGGATCACGGTGCTCGGCAGCGGGAGCAAAGGCAACGCCAGCGTGATTCATGGCCCGGAGGGATTGATCCTCCTCGACGCGGGTTTTACGGCAAAGGAGCTCGAAAGACGCATGGACGCATGCGGAATTCACGCCTCTGACATCAAAGCAATCATTGTGACGCATGAACACGGCGACCACATGAAGGGATGCCGGGTGTTTTCCAATAAATACGGCATCAAGACTTACATGACCTCCCTGACATGCAGCGGCTGCCTGCATGCGAATCTGCTGCCGGAACGGAAGACTCTTTTTTCCACCGGGTGCGCATTTGAACTCTGCGGCATGAAAATCGAGGCGTTTACAGTTCCGCATGACGTTGATACGGTCGGATTCGTTTTCCGCGTCGGAGACCGGAAACTAGGTGTGGCGACGGACCTCGGGCATCTCAATATGCTGGCGAGGCAGAAGCTTCATGACTGCGCCGTGCTGGTTCTTGAATCGAATCACGACAAGACGCTCCTGATGAATTCGCAGCGCCCGATTCAGCTCAAGCGCCGGATCATCGGGCGGCACGGGCATCTCAGCAATGACGATGCGCTTGACTCGCTTTCCGAGCTTCTGACGGCACACACCCATGATCTGATTCTTGCGCATTTGAGCGGAGAATGCAATAATATGCAACTTCTTCAGAAACTGGCGCTTGACAGGCTGGCGAATCTCCAAAGACGGGATATATTACTGGAAATCGCAAAGCAGGAGATGCCGCTCGCGACCCGCTGGCTGTTGTAACAGGAAACGGAACCCGGTCAACATGAAGGTGTGAAAATGGCAGACGGAACAGACATGCAAATGGACAATACACGGAATCAGACCGTGTCTCTGGGGTCTCCTCTGCCTGCGGATTCCGGGCGCAGGCCCGTCAAAATCTTCTGCCATCACTGCCAGCAGAAGCTGGACGTCACGAGTCTTGAACCGTTTTCCCGTTTCAACTGCCCCATGTGCCGGACGGAACTGATTGTCCCGACCTGGTTCGACAATTATCTGCTTGAGGAACCCGTCGGGACCGGCGGGATGGCGACCGTTTACCGGGCGCTGGACATTGCGCTCGACCGCGAAGTCGCGATCAAGATACTGAAAGAAGAGGTGCTTCCCGCCAGCGAACTTTCCGATCTTTTCCTGAATGAGGCACGCACCGCCGCAACAATCAATCATTATGCGGTCGTTCCCATCTATACCTGCGGGATCTTCGACGGCAAGACCTATATTGTCATGCAGTTCATGAACGGGGGGTCTCTGGAACAGAAGCAGAAAAGCTGTAAAAATCTGGCTGTTCCGGTGAATGATGCCGTCAAATGGATTCACGATATTGCCGAAGGACTTGAAAACGCCGCCAAACACGGCATCATACACCATGACGTAAAACCTGCGAATATCATGCTGGATACCGACGACAATGTCAAAATCGGAGATTTCGGGCTTGCACAGGTCGTGAAAGCGGAAGCCATCGGCACGCAGAAACCCGTAACTGCGTGGGTCAGCCCGAATTACGTCAGCCCGGAACGGATATCCACGGGAACCGAGACTTATCCGGGGGATATTTACAGTCTGGGCGCAACGTTTTACCATCTTGTGACCGGGATCACCCCGTTTTCCAATCCGAATATTGAGGAGCTGATCTGGATGCGAACCAGGCACAACCCTGTCGCTCCGAACCAGCTCCGCCCTGATCTGGCGCCGGAACTTTCCGCGCTGATCATGAAGATGATGAACCGTGCGCCGGACATGCGCCCCTCCTACCGTGAGATCATTACAACGCTGGAGGTCTACATGAAACGCACCATGCCGAACTCCTCCAGCATGAGACGCTACGCCAGCAGCGTCCGGAAATCGGTTCCGCCCGCTTCTCCCGGCGTATTGAAAAACGGCGCTCCCGCTCCGGTTCAGGCAGCCCCCGCTGTTTCCGCGGCGTCCGGGACGGAACCGCCGGTACAGCCCGGCGCATTTCAGCGCTTCCTGTATCATCCGCTGGTGATCATCACGGTCTCGTTTTTTCTGCTGGCTGTGATTCTTGTCGTTGCATTTCTGCTTTTCTCCGGAGGAGCCGGTGATGAAAACGCAATGAAACGGCTGGACCGGATAGAGAGAAACGAGGCTGCATCATGATGAAGATTCAGTCAAAGCTTCTTCTTTTCATCGGGGCGACGGCGGGGCTGGCTGCGGCTGCGGCGCTCTGTATTGCCTTCATTGCCATGAATCAGTTTCTGACGAGATTCCGGCTTCAGGAGTCTGCATATTCTTCTCGAATCATGAAGGATACGGCAAAAACGGCGATTATTTATGAGGCGAAACTGGTTGATGAACAGGCGAATCTGCTGTTTGTCCAGCTTGAAAACCTTCTGAAGAACACCCGCATTTACCGGGGGCAGGAGAAGAAAAATGCAATGGATTTCGTAAGGGAAAACCCTCTGGTGGATCAGTATGTCCGCTGCAAGTTCCGCGAAAAGGAGCCGGAGCGTTTTCTTATGCTGAACTCTTATCCGGATACGGTGACGCCGATCTCCCGGAAAACGCATCCCGAGCTGATTGAGTTCATTCTTTCCCAGAAGGACAGGAAGGAGAGCCGTTCTCTGGTTTATTCTCCGGAAAATGAGTTTGTGCCTGCGTCATTGTGGCTGGTTCTCTCCTACCGGACGGAGCAGGATATCGCCGATGGAGTTCTGTCCGCAATCATGTTGCGGCTCAATGACCATTTCATTCCGCTGGTTCTGGCAAAAGACCCGATGGATCAGCGGCGGTACCTGCTGTTCGACGGGAAAAATATTCTCTGCAAATCGCCGGAACTTTTCAAACCGCGGCATCCGGTGGATCTGTACGATCTCTGCATAAAAACAAACGCCAATATTCCCGGCAGTGCGGGAACCCGCCTTTTAGCCCAGAAGGACGGCTGTCTCCTTGGAACGGCGGCCGCCAATATCCTGACTCCCGAACATGCGGCGAAGCAGGTGCGGCTGATCTGCTTTTTCAATGTCGAGGAAAATCTTCCCAATTTTTTTGATTATATCGATTCCCGTTTCAGAATGGCTTTCCTGATTGCGGTCGGCGTGGCGCTTGCAGGTCTGCTCATGCTGCTTCCGGTCATGGGGATTACCGCCAGGAGCATTGCCGATCCGATTGCGCGCGCGACGGGGTTTGCCAATGCCCTCGCACGCAATGAATTCCCTCCGGAACCGTTGAAAATGTCCGGCGCGGAGGAGCTGGTGATTCTGGGAAAATCCCTGAATTTCATGCGGGACCGTCTCAGCAGCACGATCTCAAAACTGAAACGGAGCCATGAGCGGGAATCTGCCGCGCGCAGAGAAGCCGAGGACGCCAATGCGCTGAAATCCGAACTTCTCTCCAGGCTCTCCATTGAACTGCGGAATCCTCTGAATTCAATCAAAGGTTTCTCCGCTTTGATTTTGAAAGATGTGGAAAAACGAAAAGACGCCTATCCTTCCGAACTGAAACCGATTGCAGCCACGATCCATGAGTGTGCGGAAAACCTGAATGATACGGTCAGCGCCCTGATCGAACTGGCAAAACTCGATCAGGCTCCCCATACGCCGCGTCTTGAGGAAACCGACACGGCGGTTCTGCTGAAAAATGTCATGGCGCGCAATTCCCAGTATGCCGCCCACCGTTCCGTTACCCTTGAGGGACGTTACCTGCCGTCCGCCTTTCCCGTCATCGTGACGGACCCGCAGATTCTGACCCATGCCCTCTGTCTTGCCGAAGCGAGCCTGATTCGCCTGCTTCCTGCAGGAGGCAAAGTGTCGGTGACCTGCGGCGGCAATGAGGAACAGCTTCAATTCTGCGTGGAAGATTCACGCCCCGCGGGGAGGAAACCTTTCCGCTCCCTTGCCGCAGCCTATCAGTGTTATCACAACGGCAACAAGGAAAACGTCACATCAGGCGAGGTGTCTTCAATCCTCAACCTGATGATCATGGAAGAAAATGCGGAAGTTCTCGGGGCGGAACTGTCCGTCGCGGAAACGGAGCAGGGGAACACGCGTATCTGTTTTTCTTTCAGCAGGAGCGATATCCTGAACGGAATTCCGGCGGACTCACGGAATCAGAATGCTCTCACGGATATCCGGGCCGGCATCATGCCGAATCCCAGCCACGCCCGTCACGGCAGGCACCGGCATTCGGGAGCCAGAGTGCTGGTCGTTGATGAGAATGAACTGAACCGCAGATTGATTTCCATGATCCTTTCCGATACGGAGGCGCATCTGGAGTTCGCCGTATCCGCCGGGGAATGCATGAAAATCCTGAAAAACAGAAAATTCGATATCCTGATCCTTGATCTCGACTCCGGCAATATGAACGAAGAGATTCTTGCAATGCTCGGGGAGGACAAACACCATGAAACCATGGTGGTGATTCTGGCTTCCTATCTGGAAGAGGAGCTGCGCCGCCGCTATCTTTCGCTCGGCGTGCGGCATTGTCTGCTGAAACCGATCAATATCGACATCCTTCATGATGCGGTCCGCCAGGGATAAGGAGGCGGAATGCGGATTTTCCTGACGGTATGCCTGTTCTGGCTGCTCGGCATCTTCGGGGGGGCCGCCGCGGAGAAAGTGCCGGAGGCGCCCGTTGCGGACGCGAGGCTTTTGTGCGCAGTGACGGTGGAGGAGCTGGTCCGTCAGGTGCCCGAAGCAAAGGAACTTTATGAAGGTCCGTGGGGAAGACATGATTTCATCGTATTGACCTGCCGTTTCTTTCCGGTCGGGGAGTGGCTCAAAAGCATGAATTCCGATGCGCTGGTTCCGCTTTCCGGTGCGGATACGGCGCTGAAACTGATTCAGCTTCTGGTGTTGAAAGAGTCCGGAACGGGATTTACGATCGAAGAAGCCGGAGGATATCTTGAGAGCTCAAAGCAGGTATTTTCCGTAAAAAACAGAAGAACGGGAAAGATTCTGACGCTGTCCGTTGCTGAAGAGGAATCACGTCTTCTCTCCGACGGCATGAAAAGCCGGAAAACGCCGGAGGGGATTACGGATATTTCCAGAGAATATACGGCGACTGTCTCGGCATCAATAGGGGGAAAGGATGTGGTTTCCCATACATACGGTGGACGCTGGAAGCTGCTTCTGAAATATCATCTTGACGAAAAGAAGACACCCGCTTTTGATGAAATACAGGTATTTGCCGTAAAATAAATTTCCGCATATCGTGTAAACTCCGGTATGACGGTGGGAATTTCAAAAAATCCTGACGCTGCATTCGACGGGGTTTTCCCCGTTCCCCGGGCAGAACTTCCTTTCGTGACTTGATTTGCAGAGCGGCACGGGTTACATTATGCCGTCAAATTCAGTGGAGCGGAAGTAGAGAAAAATGAATGAGATCAGGAATCTGAATGATATCAGGGCGCTGGTTGCGTTTTCGACGGTAAGCGGAGAAGATGCCGCAGGGCTGATGAAATTCATTCAAGCGGATGTCAGGCTGGAAAAAATCAAGGAGAATCCCAAACGCTCCATCTTCCGCATGACGGATGAAAACGGCAGAATGCTTTACCTGAAACTTTTCGGAAAGCAGAAATTTCCGTTCAATGTCATCCGTTTCTATGCCGCCAAAGAATACCGGATTGCGAAAGCGCTTCAGAAGGCATCCGTGCCGATCATCAACTATCTTGCATGGGCGACTTTGAAAAACGGCGGCGGGTTCTGTGTCTCCGAGGGGCTTCCGCAAGCGGTTTCCGGCAGACAGTATTTCTTCCAGACCGCAAGATTTGACGCACAGAAGCGGCGGGTGTTCCTGGAACGGATCGCGGAACTGACGTGTGCACTTTGCAAAAGGCATTTTTACCATCCTGATTTTCATACATCCAATTTTCTTTTCGATCCGTCCGCCGGAAAGGCGTGTCTCGTCGATCCATGGGGAATCCGTGAAGTGATTTTCTTTCCCGAATTCAGAAAAGTCGAAATGTGTTCGCCGTGGATGGAATTGCAGGATTACCTGACCGGCGATGAGATCATGGAGGGGCTTCTGTCCTCGTCACTCGCAAAAAACAAATTCGCAGCGCTCGAACTGATGGATCGCGCAAGAGCCGCATACCGCAGACAGGAGGAGTTCCGCTGGCCTAAAATGAAACGGCGGATTCTCAGCGGCAGGGCAAAGTTCACCACTCTCGAAATGCGCGGCAGGGACCGTTATTACTGGCGTCATACGCAGTGGTTCACGCCGCCGGACCGGTTTGAAGCAGATCCCGCATGGGAGATGAAATCCTGCCCCGCCGCCGAAGCGGAAAAGATATGGCTGGATTCTTTCCGGGAATATCAGGAGGAGCTGCCGGTCCTCTGGGTTGTGCATCCGGATAACAGCTCCGAACTTTATTTCAGTTCAAAGTCGAACACTACCGGCAGATGATCCGAAAGGCGGATGTCCGCCACCCGGAAATCCAGCGGTCGTATTTCCGGCGAGTAGAGAACGAAATCCAGCTGCTTTTCCGCATTCCATGAAGGAAATGTCGGGGTATTGCAAAGGTTTGCATTGCTCAGGGACAGTTCTTCCATAAATGCGGCAAGCTCGTCGTCACCGTCCAGAGTGTTGAAATCCCCGCCTATGATAACCGGTTTCCCGCGCGGGATAAGACGGCTCAGGTGTCTGAGCTGAATCTTGCGGGACCGTTTCACCAGCGCCAGATGAACCAGAAAAATATGGATGCCGTCGAGTTCGACTTCGATGATGAGGCGTTTGAATCCGATGGGGAAGTAGTGGAATGCATACGGCGTCAGTTTCTGCTTTGTGAGCAGGGCGTTCGCCTGCCGGCGGAGGATCGGAATCCGCCGGGAGAGGGAATCCAGCCCGTATTTCACGCCGCAGTGGTAATACTGGTTCAGCGCCATGGCGACCCGGTCCGCTTGGTTGACATAGTCCGTCCGGAAAGAACCCGTATCGACTTCGACCAGCCCGACGATATCCGCTTTTGCCTCCGAAATGAAGCGGATGATATCGTCCAGCGGCTTTTCCGGCGTCCGGAGGTAACGGTGCGCCGTCAGGATGTTTTTCCCCATGCCGCCGGGCGCGCCGGTGCCGTAAGCGATATTGTAAACGAGAAATCTCATGATTCAGCTTTCTTTCCTGTATCTGTTAATATATATGCGAAATTCGAATTGCCAAAACGAAATTCGGTGCTAAATTATCATGGAAGGGTAAAATTTTATAAATAAATGAAAAATCATTTGCTTAATATGCCGGAATGGTATAATATATTGCAT
>DXVA01000083.1:0-9051 GCA_019408975.1 Lentisphaeria bacterium
CCGTTGAACCATGAGGATTTTTCCGCATAACACCAATAGCAGCGAAGCAGTTTTTCTCCCGGCTCCAATACTGTTTCCGAAGGATTTCCGAGCCTGCGGAAAGAGGTCATCACGGTGCCGTCAAGCCGGACGGCATACCATGCAAGCGTATTGCCCTCGCCGCAGGACTGTTCCATGCTGTCGAGGAGTTCCGGATAGAGTTCCTTCTGTTTGAAGCGGTCTTCGCGCGTCACAAAACTGCCTGCCGCTCCTGAGGGCCAGCGGTCTTCATCATAAAGCCATGCGTTCATACCGAGCTTTTCCGCTTCGGCGATGCATGTCCTGACGCATTCAAACCACTCTTTGCCGAGATATTCCGTGTTCAGCCCGACGCGCGCGTGCATGAAGAAACCGCCGAGCCCCATTTCCTTCATGAGACGGATCTGCCGGATCAGTTCTTCCGGTTGCAGTTTTGCGTTCCACGCCCAGAACGGCGCTCCGCGGAAATCCGGGCCGGGCGACTTGAATTGCTTCATCTGTTCATTCAGCATTATTGTTCTCCTACTTTCAGGTGGTGTTGACGGTATATAATATAGAGAGGAAACAGGGCGGAACCTTGACTTTTTTCATAAATATAAGCATTATTTGACAAAAAATCTTTTTCTTTCGCTTTTCATTTGATTTTTCCGCTGTATAATAAAGCAGTAAAATTACCGGAGAGGAACGTCGTGCAGCAAAATGAATTTTTTCCCCGCGCCGCATGGCAGGATTTGCCGTTGAGCGTGCTTTATTATATTCATACGAATGAAACGATGCCAGGAGACCACAGTCACACCTTTTACGAACTGGTGCTGGTGCGGGAGGGCGGGGCGTTCCATTTCATGAATGACGAGACGGTTCCGATCCGTGCGGGAAATGTGTTTCTGGTTCCGCCGGGGAAGATTCACGGTTACAGGGATACGGAGCATCTCGGCATTTACAACATTCTCTTTTCCGTAAAAATACTGGAGACATTCAAGCACGATCTGTCAAATACCCCGAATTACCAGATGCTTTTTCATCTGCAGCCGGAACTTTTCTCGAACATGCGTACAAAAACGGAAATGCTGACGCTGGACCATGACCATTTCACCAAAGCCGTCAATCTGGCGGACGAGATCATGGGGGAGGAGAGACGGAAGGAGCCCGGCGGACGGACAGTCGCTCTCGGCGAGTTTCTGCATCTGATCGGTTACATCATACGCCATGCGCATATTGCAGGTTCATCCGGGAAAACTTCGGTTTATCAGATCAGCCGTCTGCTGGCGGAGATGGACCGGAACTGTGCGAAAGAATGGACGCTGGCGGGTATGGCGGCGTTCGTCAGAATGTCGCAGAGCAGTTTCCGCCAGCAGTTCCGTTTGATGACGGGAATGGCGCCGATCACTTATCTGCTTCGCCTGCGGCTTCAGAAGGCGGCTTCCCTGCTGCGCCTTTCCGGAAGGATCGGCGATGTGGCGATGCGTGTCGGGTTTCAGGATACGAATTATTTTACGCGCCAGTTTCATGCCTTTTACGGATTCAGCCCGCGCGAATACAAGCGCCAGTATAAGACTTGAAGGATTTCCGCCTGCCGGACAGGGGGCTTGTCCCGCGCACCTTCTGCCGCAGCAGGCAGGGTTGTTTTCTTATTCAAAAACGATCAGGGCATACCCCGTGATTTCCGGAACTATCACTTCGCAATACCCGTCCCTGAGCTCAAACGGAAGTTCTTTTCTGTCCGGCGCAAGGTAGACTTTGCTGATCTTTCTCCCGTCGGTCCGCAGAGAGAGTTCCGTATTCAGCAGAGTGATCCGGTCTTCCACGGCGATGGCGTTGCAACGCTTTTCCGGGCAATATGCCAGGATATGCACCATCTCCATGCCTCCTTTTTTCTGGACGAATGCCCGTGTGAAACTCGGCAGGGCGGGAGATTTGAATTTCGGCTTCGGCTCCAGTGCGTTGATCGCCATGCCGAGAAGCTGGCGGAGCTGGACCGGCGCGCGGTTGTGGTAGCCTGTGAAAAGTTCCGCCGCAATATAGATGATATTGCCTTTTCTGACGAAGAACGGTTCGTCCGTGACTTCCTGCGGGGGAATGTAATAGTTGGAACGGAGCCCGTCCCAGCCTTTGTTGAAATAAGGCTTGACGTAATACATCTCGGTTTCCGCGCCATCGGCGGCTTTTACTTTTGAGCCGGAGGCATAGACCGAGAGCGGCATCTTCGCAATTCCTTCCGCAAACTTGCCCGCAGGCATGAAGTAGAGCGGATCGTAACCGATCGGCCCCTCATACGTGACCGGCCAGGAATCGACGGCGAATTTTTTCCCCTCGGGGTCCAGCCCGGAACGCGAGGTGGCAAGGACGCTGCCGCCGCGTTTGAGGTGCGCCTCGACACGTTTTGCATACTCTTCCGTGAACGGCACGTCTTCGGGGAAGATCAGGAGCTTGTATTTATCCCAGGGCACGAAGTCCGAGACAAGATCGAACTGCACCTTGAGTTCCGTCAGCATACGGACCGCCGCCGTGACTCCCTCGCTGTTCGGGTAATACATGCCCCTGCGCGGATATACCAGCGCGATTTCAGGCTCGTTGACTGCATCGAGCACCCATTCGTCGTATTTCTGGAGATTGCCGTAAACCTCGCGGATACGGTCGAAAACCGGCAGATCCAGATCGCCGCGCGGATGGAAATGCCCGCCGATGTCGGGGCGCTGCCCGTTGGCGGCTCCGTAAAACAGGTCATACTCCAAACCTTCCGCTGTCCGCAGCCCGCCGAAGTCGCCCCAGTTGTTGAAGCGTCCGGTCATGTTCAGAACACTTTTATCCGGTCCCGCGACCGTGCGCATGTAGTGAGCGCAGACCGGCAGGCACTCATATCCCCAGCCGGCGGTCGGCAGGCATTCGCATTCGAGGTGGCTTTCCATGTGGATGACTTCCTCGAAGGGGCGTCCGTTGAAGAAAAGCAGGGCGTCCGGTTTGACTTTGCGGATTGCGTCGTTCAGATATTCACACATGCGATGCGCGGAAAATGCGCTGAATTTCGTGACCGCTTCCGTATCCGTGATGTCGATTCCTTTTTCTTTCATCTCTTTTACGCAATATTCGCAGACACACGGATAGGCGCCGAGGCAGTCGAAAAAGAAGCCGTCGACAGGGTAGTTTTCCGCAAGTTCGAGAGTCATGTCTTTCAGGTGTTCGCGGAACGGTGAATTGTAACACGCCATCCGTGTCCACGGGCCCGTGAAACCCGCCGGCCTGTTCGCTCCCTGATACGTTTCGCCGTTTGTGGAAATCACCATCCAGTCGCGATGGTGAATCAGTTCCTCGTCACTCAGGTGCCCGTTGAAATAAACGCTGAGAAGGATTCCCTTTTTACGGCAGGATTCTCCGAGTTCGCGGATGAGGTCGAACCGGAGCGACGGATGCCGCAGACCCAGTTTCGTGTTGTAATAGGCATTGCCCTGATTGCAGCGTGCATGCCATGTCAGGAAATCAACTCCGCAGGACTTCACCTGATCCGTGAACGCCTCCACATCAAACCCCGCGCCGACGTCAGGGATTGTCGTTGGTGTGTGGAAGTCGTAGAACAGCCCGTACTTGAACTTCGCCATGAATTCAGCTCCTTGTTTTTTTATGGGTTTCCGGTAAAAATCCCGGATTCGGGATTCTGCCGGTTATTTACGGAAAGATTTTTGATTTTTTACCGAATCGCGCATCAGGACGGAGGCGGGAAGTTCCACTGTTTTGCCGCTCATTTTCTTTTTGCCGCCCGCTGCCGCAATGACCTCTTCCGCCGCAAGATGCCCCATGCCCTCGAATGCCTGCTGCACCGTCGTCAGCGGAACCATTGCCGTGGAGGCTCCGGAAAGATCCCCGAAACCGACGATGGAAAGTTCCTCCGGAATCTTGATTCCGAACTCATACGCCAGCTGGTAAATCTGAAAAGCGTGCCCGTCGGCGATGCAGAATATGCCGTCGGGGCGCATTTTACGGTTTTTCAGGAGTTTCCTGAGCTTTTGATGATCGCATTCTGCATTTTCGATGAAGAAAGGCTTCGCTTCCGGCATCAGCTCGTGCATTGCCTCCAGATAACCTTCATTGCGCAGGCGGATATAATCGAATTCGCCTTTATGAGTCATGCACGCAATCCTGCGGCAGCCGGCATTGTAAAGACAGCGGACCGCTTCGCGTGCTCCCTGGCGGTCATCCGAGGCAAAGCTGGGACATTCCGGAATTGTCGCCCGGCAGTTGACCGCGGCGATGGGCACTCCCCGTTTCCGGAGCTCCAGCGCGAGAGTGCGGCAGTTGTTGAAATCAGCCGTATGGAAGATTACCCCCGCGACCCGTTGTTCCACCAGTATTTTCAGCGCCGCCGGAGCATCGTTTTCAAGCGAATAGACTTTGACCGCGAAATCATGCCTTGTGGCGGTCCGGCAGATGCTGTTGAAGATATTGTAAAAATAGTCGGACGCAAGCCCGGTGGTCGAGACAAGCGCAATCACATTGGAATAACCGCGCCGGACTGACCGTGCCAGTTCATTCGGGGCATACCCGAGCCGTTTTGCCGCCGCAAGAACTTTCCTGCGTGTCGCGGTGGAAATTTTTACATTGTCGCAGCGGTTCATCACATAGGAGACTGTCGCCGCGCTGACTCCGCTTGCCGTTGCAATGTCTTTCAGAGTGATCATATTAAAACAGCTTTCCGTTCATTTAATCGTTTCAGTAAATTTAAACGATTAAATAGTGTTTTCAAGAGCGGAACCGGAAAAATTTTGTTTTTTTTACGTGTGTGCGGAATGCGCAATGGAAGCCCCCCGCAGAATCGGATGTGCACCGAATGGTTCCCGTCAATTGAAACGGCGCCAGAGTTTCAAATAACGTTCTTCCGCCTGCGGGTTCGGCGTATTCAGGATTGCCGCAAGGGAACCGAGCAGTTTGAGCCGGGGATGTTCCCGCAGGGGCAGCAGTTTACTGCCGGGATAGCGGAGCGAGAGCAGGGCGTTGCGTAAAAAAGAGCCAGGATTCTCTTTCCCGCAGCGTAGGAGGGCGGATACCGCATTTGCCGTATCTGCACTATTGCACCCCGTTACCGTGTGGGAAAAATCGCGCAGAACCGAATTCCACAATTCGATCATGCCGTGCAGACTTTCCGGGAGGTTTTCCGCATCCGGAATGAACGGAGAATATTTATAGCGCAGAGCCGTTTCGTAGAGGGCGGTCAGGTTCGGTGCGATACCGGCGCCGCGAAGGGCGTCCAGACGCTCCATTCCTGTCTGCCGGTATGCATGGCGCGCGATCAGCATGGCATCTCCGCATCCCAACGCCGCTTTATGCAGGTTTCTGCGGATGAATTCTTTTTCCTGTGCTTCATGCAACCGGCGCCGGCTCAGCAGAAGCCCGGTTCCCCGGTTCAACAGCAGACGTGCCCCCTCGCGCCACGGCAGTTCGCTCCATTGGAGACGCTGTACCCCGGCAAATACTGCCGGATCGCCGTATATGATCCGGTTTCCGGCAAGGAGCTCCTGCACCATCAGCGTTTTTTCGTTGCGTATCAGCCAGTGAAACGCGGGAACAATGAAAAAATCGACGTCTATGGAAAGAATCTCTTTCCACTTCCTGCCGAGATGCCGGAAAGCGGATTGGAGTGAATCTGCGGAAATGCCGTCATGAGGGATCACAAAGAAATCAAGGTCATTGTAGAGTGTTCCTTCCGGAGTCGCTCCGCCTTCGCCGCGCCCGTAGCCTCCGCCCAGGGCGACGGCGCGGATTCCGCCGCTTTCCGGCATCTCCCCGATTTCCCGTGCCATGAGTTCAAGCGAATGTCCCAGCAGGCTTTCCGCCGCCGCGTTTTTCAAAAATGTATAGAACATTACCTGCCGGCCTGCCGGTGATATTCCTCGCGGAGCGCCAGAATCGCGGCGATTCCCTTCCGGCAGAGTTCCGCGTCGGGTATCTTTGCGGCTGCATTGAGTTCTTTGGTTGCGGCAAGCAGATCTTCCGCTCCCATATTGGCTGTGAAACCGGAAAGAGTGTGCGTGGTGATCCGGATTGCAGCAAAATCAGGATTTTCCACCTCTGTTTTCAACTGTTCACAGCAGTCATCCAGAGAGACCAGAAAGGTGTCAATGAATTCCGGAATTTCTTCGTCGGACAGTTCCAGCATGTCTTTCAGATGTTTGACAATATCAGTTATCATTTTTTTCCCCGCTTTTCAGAGTAAAACAAGTCTCGTTCAAATCACAGTAGGAGTTGTATGTCACATGATCCGTAATTGCCTGAAGAATCTGCATTCCCCTGCCGGATGTGGCGGGCGAACTGCTGTCAGCGGCATTCCGGGCATCAACGTTTTCCATATTGGACGGGTCCCATTTCCTGCCGCGCTCCAATCCCCGGATTTTAAATTTCCCCTTTTCCTTTGCTATATTGATGTAAATCAGGTCCGGTCTCTGGCTGGAGCCGGCGTTCCCGTGGACAATCACATTGTTCAGGAATTCATGGACGCAAAGTTCAATTTCGGAAATCTGCCGCAGGTCTTCCGTGATGGCTGAAAATTCTGTCGCGACCTTGTTCACCTCAGAGAGTTTTGCGGGAATCAGGCGTTCGATGCAGTCCTGTCTGTGCCGGCGTTTCTGCAGGGCGACGACCGTGAAGTCATCGGAAATATTCTCATATCCCATCTGTTCCATCATGCTTTTCAGACGATAAGGGAATACCGCTGCATCCGTATCTTCCGCCAGTGCTTTCACAATATCCTGCAACTCGCTCCTGGTGATGAATTCGCCGTTTTCCCCGGCGGTATCGAAAACTCCGTCCGTGACTCCCAGAAACATGGCGGCATCGTCAAAGTCATATTCAAAATTGTTTTCCGCGCGATATTCTGTATTTGCGAACCATCCCAGCGGAATTCCGCCTTTGTCTTCTCCGGCGGTGAGCAGAGGTCCCTTTCCTGCCGGGCAGATCAGAAGCGGAGGATGCCCGGCGGAGTGCAGCGTCAGGTGATTGGATTCGAAATCAAAAAGAACCGCGAGTGCGGTCATATAAGTATTTCCGCGCAGTTCGTCGCAGAAAAACCGGTTCAGGTCGGCAAGCAGTCCGTGCACGGTGAAATTCTTCTCATGCGCCTTGATTTTGAGAATCGCCTGAACCGTCGCCATGTAGAGGGCGGCGGAAATGCCGTGCCCGGCGATGTCGCCGATAAAAAACAGATACCGTGATTCATCCAGTTTGATCAGTTCAAAAATATCCCCGGATACCTGCATGGCGGGAACGTAGAGGGAAGAAACCTGAACCTTGTCGTCCAGAATGCACCACTCCGGCAGCAGAATCCGCTGAAGGTCTCCGGCAAGTTTCAGTTCCGATTCCAGATTGTCGCGGTAGACTCTGTCAAGCTGGCGCGTCCGGTGCATGTTCACGACCTCCGTGATCTTCTGTACCAGAACCTTTTTATCGAAGACTTTATTCAGGTAATAGGTGTTGGAGTCCCACGCAATCTGGTTGAGCATGGTCATGCTGCCGTCGTCAACCATGGCGGTCAGGAAAATGATCGGGCGCTCCTTGTCGACTTCCCGGATCAGCTTCCGCAGCTCGAAACCGTCGATTCCCGGCATGATCACATCCAGAAGGAGAATGTCGAAATACTGCTTTTTGAATTCCTGAAGGGCATCGACTGCATTGGTGCAGGTTGCCAGCTCAAAATTTCCGCCGCGCAGACATCCTTTCAGGATCATCAGGTTGGCGGGTGCGTCATCAACAGCCAGAACTTTTATTTTATCACTCATTGAGGTCGTGTTTTCTCCATATTCAAAGGTCGCGGAACAACGCCGGAAACAACCGGACTTTGTAATATACATGCCTCGCGTTACTTGTCAAGCACACCCCGGAAGCTGTGGAGACCTTTTCCCGGATTCGCCCGACCGGAAGCTCGATGGAAAATAAGTCTGCCGTTTGTCCGTTTCATTTCAGAAAATTGATATTTCGTATGTTCTGCATCAGAACGGATTGCGGAATGAATTGTGATTTTTTTCAGATTTTTTTATTTTTATTGTTGCTTTTAAGATTACAAGTGTTATCTTATATATAACAATAATTCTGTATCGCAAATGGAAACAGCAAAAAAGAAGAAAGGAGTCTGGAAATGAAAGCGTATCTGAAATTTTCACTGTGGAGCGCTGCTGTCGCTGTTGCGGCTTATGGTGGCTGGTGGTATCTCGTCACGGCGCTGGCTGTCTTCGGAATTACTTCAAGTGCATTAAAACTGCGGCTCTCGGAAAAGGAAACGGAACTCGTATGGATCGGGGATGTTCCGAAAGGAGATGGCGGAGACACGTCTTTTGAGGATACTTCCTGTCTCTGCGATCCTGAAACGGAAAAGAAAATTACAGAAAAAGAGAAAACTTTGCAGCGGATCGACTCATTGGCACATATTTTACTGATGGTATTCTGCATTTCTGCCGGATTCTCTTTGCTATGCGGTGCTTTCAGGGTTGCGATGTATGAAGCATTGCTGAATCTTATTCCGGCATGTGTTTGTGAAATCATTGCACGTATGCAGATGGAAAGTTTTCAGAAAGCCTGCCATGAGATGGAACGCCGGAGAGACGCACTGCTGCTTGAGAAGCCGCGTCCGTATTTGTGGATTGGCGACACACGGTCGCAGAGCCGGATCTGCCGTTTTTTCGAGACGGAAAAAGAGGCGCGCATTGCCTGGGGAATCTGCTGGCTGGCGGAATTTGATTTCATGATTTACCCACAGGATTTCTTTCCGCTGGCATGTGGAGGCAGATACCCGCAGGTGAAAAAGTGTCTGGAAAAGATTTTTCAGATGACAGTCCGTCCTGTGACCTTCGGAAAGCTTGTCAGGGAAATTGCCGCAAGACAAAACCGTCCTTTCCCGAAGTCCGCAAAGGATGTGTTCCACCCGGTCGGAAGAGCATCCGCTCCGCCGCTTTCCACACGTCTTGCGAGGGTTTATGATCCTCTGCACGGATCATGGGGCGGAATCAATGCCCGCATTTCGGAGGAGGAAATGAAAGAGCGTCCTGCGTTTACGGA
>DXVA01000083.1:9061-14427 GCA_019408975.1 Lentisphaeria bacterium
ATTGAGTGTGCGCGGACTGCTCGTCGAAGCGGAATGGTGGGATGCCGATGCGATGTGTTATCCGAATGATCCGATGCAGCTGTTTTTCTGCCGCATTGATTCTATGGACGATGTGGAACTCATCATGCAGCTTGAAGAGCATTTCAGGATTACGATTCCCGATGAGGAGTGTGAAATACTGCTGAGTCGTGCCACATTGGGCGACTTCGTCGCTTATCTTCTGGATAAACAGAGTCAGCAGGCTTCTTATGCCGGAAAGGAGGAAAAGAATGAAAACAAGGTGAAAATCTGACTTTTTTTATTTTTAGTGTTTACTTTCTGGTAACTTATGTTATCTTGACGGCAACAGTTAAGAACAGGAGGGCTTATATGTTGGAAAAGATCATCGGCTCACAGAGCCGTGCGGAAATCTTCAGGAAGCTGTTTACGAAAGAGGTTCCGGCGTTCTATCTGCGCAAACTGGCACGTGAGGCGGGGTTCAGCGCCCCGGTCATCCACCGGGAACTGCGGAATCTGCTTGAACTGGGGCTTGTCCATCAGAATACCGACGGCAACCGGATCAACTTTTCCGCCAACCGGAAACACCCGCTTTTTCCCGTGATATGCAAACTGGTGGAACAGGCGGATAAATTAAGCCGGTAGAAAAACGGCAGACCGGTTCACTGTAAAAAACTTGTTGAGTTTTCACTACACTGCATAGCACAGTTTCCGGTCCGCCTTTGTAAAATTCAGGGTATGACCTTAACCTGAAACGATGCCATGACGGGAGAATGGTCGCTTAGTTGTTTTCCGTCCGGAAATAAGAATTCCGCCTTCAGAATCTTCCATTCCACGGGCGTTAACTTGAGTTTGCCACCCGAACGGTAGAGAATATGGTCGATTCCTGTCAGTGCTCCAAATCCCAGTTCCTCTGCGCAATTTGCCAGGCCGAATTCCAGGAAGGGGTTCAGGGCATCCTGCTGCAAATTGAAGTCTCCGCAGAGAATCACCGCATTTTCCGGCGGAGAATGTCTGCGGATAAAACTTATGATCTGTTTCATTTCATTCCGTCTGCTCTCTCCGGAATCCGCTTCCGTTCCGGCTGCAAGATGTGTCGTATAAAAATCAAGTTCAGCACCGTTCAGCGCATGACGTGCCATCAGGATGCCTTTTGAGCCCAGCCGATTTTCCAGAGACCCTTCGTCCTCAAAATATTCCGCTTCCGCTTTCACGACCGGATATTTTGACAGAATTGCAAGTCCCGAATTGACAAGTTTGAACAAATGGCGCCGTCTTCCGAAGTAAACACCGCCGAGAGAATCTGCTGCATCGAACATTTTTTCATGCGAGACGAACGCCTCTTGGATTCCTGCAAAATCATATTCCCGGAGCAGGCGCCCGATGATGGGATTTTTTTCTGATGCGTGATCCAGTACAGGCCGGGACTGGATATTATAACAGAGCACCGTGAAAAAGGCGGTCCTGTCGGGCGCCGCCGTGGGAAGTTCATGTCTTTCAAGAGATGCCGCCGGATTTCCCCCGCAGGATACGGCAGCAAGGAGAACCGCCGCCGAAAGCAGAAACAGAGGAAGAAGATAATACATGTGTTTTCTCATTTACCCCTCCATCAGTGAAAGCCGTTTAATATACCATGCTCCTGTCGGGATTGTCAAACTGCTCCGCCGGATATTTTCCGGAATTGAAACGATGGATTTCCACTGATAACTAAAGCACTATATTTATTGATGTTCAAAAGAATCGTGCCTGTCTTCTTTCCGCTGATTTTCTTCTTTCTTTTTCTTGATATGGATGAATCGGGTGTGATATTATGGAAGCGACTTAAGCGGAACAATCAAAAGAGGGTGTTTTTATGAAAGAAGAAAAGAATTATGATTTTCTCTACCGGATGCGTGAAATCCATAAGGCGGACAGGCGCAATCATGAGCTGGAACCCGTCGGCGGCGAAACAGTTGTCGATTCCTCATGGGTGATCGCGGTTAAAGACTCCGCCTCAAAGATGATACGGAAAGCGGCGGAGGATCTGCAGGATTACCTGTTCACCAGCATGAATGTTTCCGTCCGGATTGAAAAAATTGCGGCGGTGGAAAAGAAAGCGAAACAGATTCTCCTCGTTGCGAAAAACGATTTCAGCAGTGTGCTTTCGCCTGTTCCGGAAAAACGCGGTTCCTGTTTCTTTGAATGTGACGGAGAAAGCATTCTCGTCTGCGGTGCGGAAGAGCGCGGCGTCCTTTACGGCGCGATTCACATTGAAGACCTTATGAATCTGCGTGAAGCGCCCTATCTGAAAAAATGCGCATATCTGCGGGAGCCGCTCGTAAGAATGCGCAGTGTCCATTCGGGTTCCGGCATTGACGATTTTCCCGACTGGCAGCTCAATGCGATTCTTCATGCAGGATTCAATGCGATCGACGTGTTTGTGAAGGATATCGACACGACGACGCGCGGATACTGCAATATCAACGATATTATCGAACGGGCGTCCGAGTACGGAATCGACGTGGTGCTCTACAACTATGTCCGCTGTTACAAACATCCCGATGACGCGGATGCGGAGGAGTTCTTCGATTCCGTTTACGGCAATCTCGCCCGGCATTACCCGAAAGCGCGCGCGATCAGCCTTGTCGGCGAGTCCCTGGAGTTTCCCAGCAAGGACCCCGCAACCACCGGCAAACGCTGCCGCGACAGCGTCGCGGACGGCATCCCGGATACGCGTCCGAGCCCCGGCTGGTATCCCTGCTGCGATTATCCGGCGTTTCTGAACGCGATCAAGCGTGCCGTTCACAAAGTGAATCCGGAAATCGAGGTGATTTTCAGCACCTACAACTGGGGCTGGGCGCCGCTTGAGGTTCGTAAGAAATTCCTTGAGAGTTTCCCGAAGGATATTACGCTCCAGATCACGTTTGAAATCTTCAAGGCGAACGAGCGCGGCGATCTTAAAACGCCGGTCATGGACTACACGATTTCCGCGACGGAGCCCGGTTATTACTTCTCCAGCGAGGCGAAAATCGCGCATGATCTGGGACTCCGCATCCGAGCGACAAGCAATCTGGCGGGGACGACATGGGATTTCGGGTGCGCACCGTATGTCCCCGTTCCGCAGCGCTGGATCAGGAAGATGCTCAACCTGAAACGCTATCTCAAGGAGTGCGGCGTCAACAGCTTTTATGAAAATCATCATTACGGCTGGTGGGAAAATCCGACGCTTGACCTTGCAAAGGAGATATTCTTCACGCCGGAGCATGATGAACTGGACGGTTTTCTCCGTCGGCTTGCCGTTCGCGACTATGGGGAGGAGGCGGCGGACAAAGTCGTGGAAGCATGGAATCTCTGGAGCAATGCCATGGATTTCTACGTCGCTTCCAACGAGGATCAGTACGGGCCGTGGCGCACCGGACCGTCCTATCCATTCATTTTCCAGCCGAATATTTCACGCACCATGGCGAACAAGGAGATTCAGTTCCCGACCGCGCCCCATGCGCACTTCGGTTACAAGATCATCAAGACACTGTACCAGCCCTATGAAAACGAGAATCAGTCGCCCGGTCCGCTCCGCTATCCGGTTGAGCTCAAAGACCTGGAGAAGATGCTCGAACTCTGGGAGAAGGGATTGTCCGTTCTGGAACAGGCGCTTCCGCTGATGCCGCGGA
The DNA here is from genome assembly GCA_019408975.1 of Lentisphaeria bacterium. Taxonomy (GTDB): domain Bacteria; phylum Verrucomicrobiota; class Lentisphaeria; order Victivallales; family UBA1829; genus UBA11452. Next base: position 12,709 of record DXVA01000083.1, read on the forward strand.
ACAAACGTGATAACGGAGACCGCCTTCATGCGCTCGCAAAGTTCATGCGCAATGCCGTGCGCACCGTGATTCACATGAAAAACTGGTGGATGCTCAACATCAGACTCCAGAGTCTTTCTTCACGGGAGGAGATGCTTGCGGTGCTTGATAAAATCGAGGCCGTTGCAAAAGAGGAAGTCCGGAATGTGCTTGATACGATTCCGTGCGTCGAGGCAGATTCCCGCATCGGCTGGGAACCCAGTATGGAGTATGTCTGCGACAAATGGCACCTTGAGTGGAAGCTCCGGCAGATGGAAAGCATGATGCTGGATATCGTCGCCTACCGCAAAATGATTCAGTTGTAACGTTCGGGAGGGAGAATGCGCACTCTGGCGACGGGATTTGCAGGGCTTCTTCTGGCAGGCGCCTGTCTTGCGCAGGAACTTTGTCTGCCGATGGGGAAGGAGCTGTCCGCAGGGGGATTTACCACGACACGCGGGGAAATCCCCGGACTGAATACGGAAGTCAAGGTTCGCAGAGATGCGGAAAATCTCTATATCACCGTATTCAATGAGCTCGAACCGGGGATGCGCCCGAAAGTCGTCGGACACAGGGATGACGACACTTCCATTTTCGGCGGCGAGGTTGTGGAAGTGATCCTTTCCCCGGAACCGGAGAGCGGCGTCTACTATCATCTCGCGGTCAACCCGAACGGGGCTCTTTATTCCGCGAAAAAGCGCGATATGAGCTGGAATCCGCCCGTCAGCCGCAGGATCGGCTGGAAAGACCATGGCTGGAGCGCCGGACTCGTGATTCCATTTTCCGCGTTTGGAGAGAAGGAGCCCCGGGCGGGAACTGTCTGGGGGGTGAACTTCGCCTCCGGGCGAACCGCGCAGGGCGGGTATTCCGCGAACTGGTCGGGCGCGTCGGACTATCACGATGTGAAACAGCTCGGAAAAATGATTTTTACGGACGGGGAAAAACAGGAAACGGCGGGTATCGGGAAACTGGTTCTCAAAAACAATACCGTTTTTCTGGAACTCGGCATTTCCGGGAAAAAGGATATGAGCTCCCCGTGGATAGGAGTCCTGCTGGACGGGCGGATCTGTCAGCCGGAAAAGACGGAATCCGGTAATCAAAGTATGGCGAGTTCCTGGAAAATCCCGCTGTCGCAGGATTACCTGCCGCAGAAAAGCACTCATATTCTTGAGGTGGTGGTCAAAGACAAGCCGGACGGCAGGATTCTTTTTCACAAGAAGGCGCTGGCGAACTCCGCCCATGCCGGTGATCTGAAACTTGACCGGTTCTATTATACGTATGATGACGGCAGAGTCAATTATTCCCATGATTTTGCCGAACCTGCTGAAATTACAGTAAGCAGGGACGGGAAAGTCTGCCGGACCATTCGGAATGCAGGAAAAAAGGGTGTGCTTTATTTTGCCGGTCCGCCGAAGGGAAAGAAAGCCGCGCCGAGGCTGGCTCCGGGACGCTATGTGATGGAAGTTTCTTCCGGGAAAAAGAGAACTTCGCGTGTGTTTTTCATTCTCGGCAAGGTCCCGGCACCTGTTCCGATCCGTGCTGAAGCCGAACTTAAAATCGACGGTGACGTCTTTACGCTGGACGGTATGCCTGTGTTTCTTCTGGGGGGGAGCCCGACCGGGAAGACGTTTTTGCAGTTCGGGGATGCGTTCAATGTCGATTACGGCAGATACGGGGTTCAACCGAATGCGGTTCATATCC
>DXVA01000084.1:0-10377 GCA_019408975.1 Lentisphaeria bacterium
GTGTGGACGGTTTTCTTCTGGATGAACGGATTCCCGATGAGACTGTTGCCGAGGTCATAGAGAAAACAAGGAAGCCTGCGGTTGTAATTAACCGCAGGACGAAGCTTCCCGTCAACATGGTTTGCCCGGACAATGAAAATGCTTTGCGCATGATTCATGACATGGGAACCAGGATGAAATATACGCAGTTCATCTTCTGCGCCAAAAGAAATTACTTTTCCTATGACTGTTCCGATTACAATTCCACGGAACGCGCAGCGTTGTTCCATCGACTGTTCAGGGATGAAAACCATGAGTTGCTTGAAAACTGCCTGATGGTCCCGCGGGAAGTCTACCTGAAAAAAATCGATGAGGTTTACCGGCGGCACCGGAAGCAGGGGCGGGTTCTGCTGATCTGCACTACCGACGTGCTCGCGGCGGATCTGATTTCCCATTTTCTTGCGGACGGAAAACTGCCCGGCGATCTCGGGATCGCAGGGCTTGAGGGACTGGCTGTCAGCAGGAAGTGTGTCCCGACTCTTTCGAGTATGAGGGTGGATACGCTTGCCATAGGAATGAAAGCGGTGGAAGCCCTGCAGCTGTCCGTCAACGGCACGGATTCCTACCTGCCGTCAACAGTTCTGGTTCCCTCTGTTTTCGAACCGGGCGGGAGTATGAACTGATGGCGGATCAGATGACATATCAAATCAAAGACGGGGAGAATGCGGAATGAGAAAAAGAAATTTATTTGCATTGGTCGAGCTGTTTATCATGAAAAACTGTAAAATTTATGCTTCCATTGAAACGTGTGCTGAATTAAGAGAGTATTGGAAAGGAATTGTTTTGCCCTGCCTCACTTCTTCATTCAAATGTTTTAATGTTCCATTGTTCAAATGTTTCCCTGTTCCTTCTTCCTTCCCTGTTCTCTGTTCGAGATTCTTCCTTCGCAGGGTGAAAATGAAAATTTTCACCCTGATTGAGCTCCTCATTGTGATAGCGATCATCGCAATCCTTGCCGGTATGCTTCTGCCTGCGCTGAATGCGGCAAGAGCCAAGGCATACGGCATCAACTGCGTCAGCAACCTGAAACAGATCGGGCAGGCAATGTTGGCTTATACTATGGACAACAAAGACTGGTTTCCGGGCGGAACTTTGCACAATAAGATTTATTATGAACTCGCGCCTTATACCGGAATTGACCCGGATAGATATAAATACAAACCGTGGAGTCAGCGCAAAATCTGGGCATGTCCGGCGGATTCTTATCGAGCCCGTAAATATATTCCGGGTGAGGGGTATGTTTCGGGAAGCTACGGTTTCAGCTATTATGCAAGGAACAACCTGGTTGAGGGGGATTCTGTTTCGATGGTAAAAATCAGTCTCATTAAGCAGCCGTCAAAGCTGATCTATGGAATGGATACCGAGGATCTGCGGGAAGGCAAGGCGCTGGTTTATACTGTCATAGCTGCCACCCGCTGGCCTTTCAAGACCGATGTCAAGGGGCAGAGCGATGTTCATTTCCGCCATTCGGGAAATGCCTCGACGCTCTGGTTTGACGGGCATTCCAATATGATGCGCCTGCCGGATTGTTATGGCACAGGCATAAAACTGACTTATCAGCAGCCATGATTTTTAATTACATAATATAAGGATTGTAAAATGAAACAAATCACTTGCATTTTTATGGCGGCGGTGTTGTCACTTGCCGTTCTCGCCGGGGAGCGCCCTGCACGGCAGATTCAGGTCGGGAAGAAAAACACTGCCGTTGCCGCGGCGTCCAACACCGAGATCGTGGTTGCGCCGGATGCGCCGCAAGCCACGCTTTTCGCCGCAAAGGAATTGCAGTTTTTCCTGTCGCAGATTTTCGGCATGGAGGTCCCTGTGGTGAAACAGGTTTCAAAGGGAAAGGTTTCTTTCATTCTCGGACTCAATCCGTGGTCAAAGGAAGCCGGAATCGATGCGGCGAAGCTTGTCCGCGATGCTTTCATCATAAAAACGGATGGTTCCCGGATTTATATCGCGGGGCTGGACGATCCGAAGGCAAACCCGGAACGGGCGCTTGCACGTGGCGGCGTCTGGAGCCAGCTTTATGAGCGCGGCACGCTGTTCGGCGTCTATGATTTCCTGGAACGTGCGGCAGGGGTGCGGATGTATTTCCCCGGCGAGCTGGGAACCGTCATCCCGAAGACGGACCGCCTTGCCATACCGGAGATGAATATTTACGACCGCCCGGATTTCACCCAGCGCAAGGTTTCCACGTTCTGGGACGGAGCCTATTTCGAGGGGGAGAAACGCGATGCGGTCATTAATCCCGCGAAGACTCTGAACAGTTACCGTCTGCGGCTCGAAACGGAATATCTTCCGTGCTGTCACGGGCTCAATCATTTCCAGTATATCAAACGTTTTGCAAAAACGCATCCTGAATACTTTGCACTCCAAAGCAACGGCAAACGGAGCAATGATCCCTCTGTCCGGCATCCCGGACAGCTCTGCTACACCAGCGGAATCGTGGAGGAGATTTATCAGGATGTCCGCTCCTACCTGAAAGGGGAAAAAGCCGATGTCCGCAAAATTCCGTCGGCGGGACGGAACGGCGGTTATGCGTGGGGCGTCAATACAAGCAGGGGGACTTATGTGGACATCATGCCGCAGGATGCGTTCAGCGGATGCAAATGCGAAAAATGCCAGGCGGCATATAAGAAGGATGATCCGCATTATGCAACGGAACTGATCTGGGGCAATACGGTTTCCATTGCGAACCGCCTGAAAAAAGAGGGGATTCCGGGAATCATTACGATGATGGCTTACCGTCCCTACCGCCGTGTCCCCGCGATGGACATCCCGGATAACGTCATGGTCATGGTGGCGGAAACGGGTCCCTGGTCGAAAGGAAATCCCGCGCAGAAAAAGCTTGATGATGAGGAAATCCGGGCGTGGACGAAAAAGCTCGGGCGCAAGGTGTGGATCTGGAACTACGTCAACAAAGGTTCCACGCTTACCATGCCGGGAATTCCGCAGATGAGCCCGCGCGCCTATGGCGACTATTACAAAGGGATTGCGCCGTGGATTTTCGGCGCCTTCGCGGAGTCGGAAAGCGACCGTTTTCTCTACAATTACCTGAATTACTATATTTTTTCCAAAGTCGCCTGGGACAACAAGGCTGATTTTGAAGCGCTGCTGGAGGAGCATTACCGTCTGATGTTCGGGAATGCGGCTCCTGAAATGAAGAAATTTTACGAACTGCTGGAAGAAAAATGGGTGGGGCAGATCGCGGGACGTGTCGTCGATACTCCGCTTGGCCCGGTCGGCGCTCCTCCGTCGGATTATGACCTCTGGAACAAGGTTTACTCCGCAAAGGTTCTTGCCGGGCTGGATCAGGATTTGAAAAATGCGGCGGGAAAAGTCTCTGCGGATTCACTGGAAGCGAAACGCATTGCATTGATCAGGAAAGAGTTCTATGAGCCGCTTGTCAATGCCGCAAAAGCATATCACTCCATGAGTTCCGCCGTTCAGGGATTGAAATTCCATATTACGGACGCTCCGGGAAAAGAGCTGTATCTGCTTCCGTTCCGCAGTAAGAAAGAGGGCGCGCTTCGTGCGACGGTGAAAACCGGAGTTCAGGTCTGGCGGACGGGGAGTGATCTCTGCATCCGTTTCCTCTGTGAGGAGCCTTGCATGAATGAGATTGCGGCGCAGAAGCGTAAAACCGACGATCCTGAAATCTGGAAGGATAATTCTGTTGAGATTTTCCTCAATCCCTCCGGCGACCGGAAGACTTATTATCAGATGATGGTGAACTCCGAAGGTTCGCTTTCCGACCAGAAGACCATTAAACTCGGTGCGTCCGGTTCCGGTGATTTCACATGGAATTCCGGTGCGGCGGTCGAAGTGAAGAAACAGCCGTCCTCATGGAGCGCAGAAATCATGATTCCCTTGAAGAACCTGCCTGATATCAGGCAGGAATTTCCCGCGAATTTCGCACGCAACCGGATTCTGAAAACCGGCGGGGACTATGAGACTTTGTATCACTGGAGCCCGTTTGCCCGCGGCTTCCATGATCTGGAGAATTACGGTTCCATCACTTTCGCGAAAGAGCAGAACATTCTCATCAACAGCGGCTTTTCCATGCTTCCGGAGAAAACGAAGCGCCATTTCGGAATATGGGAAAAATCCAAATGGATCGGCGGCTGGATCGGCGGGACGGACAACAGCGCCTCTCTGGATTCTGAAATATATGTGAGCGCTCCTTTCGGCATGAGGCTTCGGAGTGAGGAGGGGGCAACGATCATGCAGTATCTGCCTGCATTGAAACCGATGGCAAAATACCGTCTTTCCTTTTATGTGAAACTCCAGGATGTCAAGCCGCTGAAAGCCGGCGGCGGAGTCTGCGCCAATATCTGGGATGACGCGAACCGTTGGTTCCCCGCTCACAACTGGCTGACCGGAACGATGGGCTGGACGTTCCAGAGTTATGAGTTTACAACGGGGAAAAATACGAATGTGAAAGTCAATTCATACTTGCGGCTGCGCCTTATGAATGCCTCCGGAACGGTATGGTTTGACGATGTGAGGCTGGAGGAACTTTAAGTCCTGTTTTCATCTTTCAGGTTCTTTTCAGTTCCGGCAGTTTTTTCACATTGCCTCAAAAATCAGATTTTCTTTCTTTTTTTTGAAAATGCTCTTGAAAAGAAAAATTTTCCATGATATTTTATATGCATTATGAAAACACAGACTTACATCTACATTTCAAATCGATGGCAGTGGCGGTGGTGAACCGCCGGGGCTGTTGCGTGTGTTTTTTGTAGTGTTGATTTCGGCGGGTTGAACTGGAAAAGTTGAATCCGCCTTTTTTGTTTTCCGGAATACAGGCCGCATCCTCGGGAGTAAAAATCCTGATGATGCGGCTTTTTTTGTTGAAAAATTGAAATTTGAAAATAAAATATGTGAGGAGAAAAGAAATGTTGAAACCGGATTTCAAGAGTTTTGAAAAACTCTGCGGGGAAGGCAACCTGATTCCTGTATGCGCGGAACTGCTTGCCGACCTTGAAACCCCTGTTTCGGTGCTGAGCCGATTCGCGGACGATCAGGAAGTCTTTCTGCTGGAAAGTGTCGAGGGAAGCGAGCGCTTCGGGCGTTACTCTTTCATCGGAGTCAATCCCCATGGAGTGTTTTCCGTGGAAAACGGGCGACCGTATTATACGGAAAAAGGCGTGAAGCGGGAGCTCCCGTTTGAAAAAAGCCCGTTCACGGCGCTCCGTTCAATCATCGGAAGCATCAAGCCTGCGGTCGTTCCGGGGCTTCCGCCGTTGTTCGGCGGCGCAATCGGTTATCTCGGCTACGAGACGGTCAACGAATTCGAGGAACTGCCGCCGCCGAAAAAGCCGCTTGATACACCGACTTCCGTCTTTCTGGTGACGGATGAAATGATCGTATTTGACAACGTCCGCCATACGATCAAGTTCATTGTCTGCGCCCGCCCGGAACAGTTCGATACCCTGCGCAAGGCGTATGACGATGCCGTCGCGCGGATCGACGCTCTTGCCGCAAAGCTTCGCAAACCGGTGGTTCTCCCGAAAGAACCGGAAAAACCGTCCGTCATGCCGCGCCTGAAAGGCAATATGAGCCGCGACGAGTATTGCGCCATGGTCGAAAAAGCGCAGAGATATATCCGCGACGGTGAAGCCATCCAGATTGTTCTTTCGCAGAAATTTTCCGCTCCGGCATGTTCTTCTCCGCTTCAGCTTTACCGTGCATTGCGGCTCATCAATCCCTCGCCCTACACCTTTTTCCTGAAGACCGGCGAACTGACTCTTGTGGGGTCCTCGCCGGAAACGATGGTCAAACTGGAAAACGGGCGTTCCTCTCTGCGCCCGATCGCGGGAACCCGGAAACGCGGAAAGACGCCGGCGGAGGATATGGCGCTTGCGGATGAACTGCTCAGCGATGAAAAGGAGAAAGCCGAGCATCTGATGCTGGTCGATCTCGGACGGAACGATCTCGGGCGCACCGCCGCGCCGGGCAGTGTCCAGGTCAAGGCATTCATGACGATCGAGCGCTATTCCCATGTCATGCACATCGTCAGCGATGTCGACGCGATGCTTTCCGACAAGTGCGACGCATTTGATCTGGTCCGCACCGCATTCCCGGCAGGCACCCTTTCCGGCGCGCCGAAAATCCGTGCAATGGAGCTGATTAACGAACTTGAACCGGAGCCTCGCGGCGTTTACGGCGGCGCGGTCGGATACTTCAGCTACACGGGCAACCTTGATCTGGCGATCACGATCCGCACTCTGGAAATCCGCGACGGCAGACTGTTCATTCAGGCGGGCGCGGGGATCGTTTTCGACTCCGTTCCCGAAAAGGAATACGAGGAGACACTCAACAAGGCGGGGGCGCTTTTCAAAGCGGTACATCTCGCGGCAAACAACCTGGAAATCGACTGAGGTGAAATCATGATACTCGTTCTTGACAATTACGATTCGTTTACTTACAATCTCGTGCATCTGCTCTACACTCTGAACGCTCAGGTCGAGGTGCGCCGCAACCGGGAAATCACGGTGGACGAGGCGATCGGAATGAACCCCGACGCCATTCTTCTCTCGCCCGGGCCCGGCAGGCCTGAAAATGCGGGCATAATGCCGCAGCTCATCAAAGCGGTCCGCGACCGGATTCCCCTGCTCGGCGTCTGCCTCGGGCATCAGGCGATCGGGCAGTCTTTCGGTGCGGAAGTCGTAAGCGCCGCAAGCATCATGCACGGTAAGATTTCCGAAATCACGCACGACGGCAAAGGGCTTTTTGCCGGGCTCAAGGGACCTTTCAAGGCGGTGCGCTACCACTCGCTCGCCCTGCGTGAAGAAACGCTTCCGAAGGAACTCGTCATCACCGCCCGGGCAGATGACGGCGAGATCATGGGGGTGCGCCACCGTGAACTCCTGATCGAAGGCATTCAGTATCATCCCGAATCCATTATGACGGCGACCGGAAAGCGCCAGCTTGCGAACTTCCTGAAAGAAGTCGAGGAACGCCGGAGAAAAGGAGCATAAGCCATGCTGACTCCCTATCTGAACAAAGTGCTTGCGGGACATGATCTTACAAGCGGTGAAATGGAAAAAGTGCTCGGGATCATGACCGGAAGCAACGCTTCCTGTGCCCAGTCCGGCGCTCTGCTGGCGGCTCTGCGCATGAAAGGGGAAAGCCTCTCCGAACTGGCGGGCGGCGCGCGGATGCTCCGCCGTCATGCGGCATTCATCGACTGCGGGGGAACGGATGTGGTCGATGTGGTCGGAACGGGCGGCGACGGCGGAATCTCCTTCAATATTTCCACGACTTCGGCAATGGTCGCCGCGGGCGCGGGTGTTCCGATGGCAAAACACGGCAACCGCGCGGTTTCTGGCAAATGCGGCGCGGCGGATGTGCTTGCGGAACTTGGATTCAACCTCAATGTCGAACCCGCCGTCATGGAGAACTGTATTCAGAATCATGGAATCGGCTTTCTGTTCGCCCAGAAAATGCACCCCGTTCTCGGTTCCGTCGGGGTTCTCCGGCGCGAACTCAAAATACGCACGATCTTCAACATGCTCGGCCCGCTCAGCAATCCGGCTGGCGCACAGTCCATTGTGTTGGGGGTTTACGACGCGAGGCTGACCGAGCTGTTTGCGGGGACGCTCAAGGAACTCGGAGCGAAACATGCCATGGTCGTACATGGGCATGACGGGCTTGACGAGATAAGCTGCTGCGAACCGACCCGTGTTTCCGAACTCAAAAACGGTGTGATTACCAGTTACGAGCTTTATCCGGAGATGCTTCTCGGCAATACGTTCGACCGTTCGGAAATTGCCGGCGGCGATGCAAAGCGCAATGCCGAAATCATGCTGAATATCCTGAACGGCAAAGACTGCGGGGCTCCGCGCGCCGTGGTTCTCCTGAATGCAGGCGCCGCGATTTACGTCAGTGGCAAGGCTGCCACGCTTCAGGAAGGCATGAAACTGGCGGAAGAATCCATCGACAGCGGCAGGGCGCTTGAAAAACTGAATATCCTGATCCGGGAGAGTTGCAATGAGTAGGATTCTGGAACAGATTGTGGCGGACATGAAACCGGCTCTGGAGGAGGCAAAACGGAATGTGCCGTTACCGGAGATGAAAAAACGCGCGGAAAATGCCCGTGCTCCGAAAAATTTTGTACAGGCGTTCCAAAACAGAAACAAGGTCAACGTCATTGCGGAACTGAAGAAGGCCTCCCCGTCGAAAGGGCTGATCCGCAGGGATTTTCGTTATATGGACTTTGCCCGCGAACTGGGAAGCGCCGGAGCCGCCGCGTTCTCCGTATTGACGGAGCGCAACTATTTTCTCGGCAGCCTGGATTACCTGCGTGAAGTCAGCGCGGCGGTTTCGGTTCCGGTTTTGCGCAAGGATTTTCTTTTCGACGCCTATCAGGTTTACGAAGCGCGCGCGAACGGAGCCGATGCGGTTCTTCTGATTGCCGCCATGCTGGAGGAAAAAACAATCCGTGAATTGGCAAAGATTGCGTCGGGGCTCGGCATGGCGGTGCTGGGCGAGGCACACACGGAAGCGGAGCTGGAAATCCTGTTGAATTGTCCGGAAATTCCCCTTCTCGGAATCAATGCGCGCGACCTGCGCACTTTTGAAACGGATCTGGAACGGACGTACAAATTAATTCAGATGATTCCTTCGTGCCGTTTTCCCGTTGCGGAAAGCGCCATCCGTTCCCATGAAGACATTGCACGCCTGCAAGGTGTCGGCGCAGCCGGATTCCTGATCGGCGAGACATTGATGCGCGCGGAACGTCCGGGCGAGAAACTCAGGGAGCTGATCGGGTGAAATACGAAATCAAAATATGCGGGCTCACGCGGCGCGAAGATGTTGAAGCGGCAGTGGAAGCGGGAGCGGGAGCGGATTACGTGGGATTCGTCCTTGCGGATTTTTCTCCTCGGTGTGTTACGCTGGAACAGCTTGCGGTTCTGACAAGGGATCTGCCGGAACGTGTGAAAAAGGTTGGTGTATTTGCGAATGCTCCGGTGGAATTCATTATTTCAGCAGTGAGAGCGGGCGGACTGGATATTGTCCAGCTGCACGGCGGGGAGAGTGCGGAGTTCGCGCGAAGCCTGCGCGGGCTCACGGTATGGAAAGCCGCGCACCTGACGAGCCGCGCAGATGTGGATTTCTATGCCTCCTATCCTGCGGAACGGATTGTTGCGGACGCCGAAGCGGGCGGTTCCGGCAAGCTCAGTTCGTGGGAGCTTGCCGCGGAACTGGCAGGGCGGAAACAGGTCATGCTGGCAGGGGGGATTTCTCCCGGAAACGCGGCGGCGGCTCTCCGGAAAGTGAATCCCGCGGGGCTTGATCTCGCAAGCGGCGTCGAGGAAAGCGCCGGAATCAAATCAAGGGAAAAAATAATACAGTTGTTTCAAAATATAAAAGGAGCGGTATCATGAACAGCCATTACGGCATTTACGGCGGACAGTATGTATCGGAGACCCTGATGGAAACTCTGCATCAGCTGGAACGGGAATACGGGAAAGCGAAAAACGATCCCGTGTTTCAGGCGGAACTCAAAGAACTGCTGGAGGATTACGTCGGGCGCGAATCCCCGCTTTATTTCGCAAAGCGTCTTACGGAGTTCTGCGGCGGGGCAAGAATCTATCTCAAACGCGAGGACCTGAACCATACCGGAGCGCATAAGGTCAACAACACCATCGGGCAGGCGCTGCTTGCGCGCCGCATGGGCAAAAAGCGCGTGATTGCGGAGACCGGAGCGGGTATGCACGGCGTGGCGACCGCGACAGTCGCGGCATTGTTCGGGCTTGAGTGCGAAGTTTTCATGGGCGCACTTGACGTGAAACGGCAGGCGGCGAACGTCGAACGCATGGAGGTGCTCGGGGCAAAGGTCCGGTCGATCACGGATGGTTCAGCCACGCTCAAGGATGCCATGAATGAGGCGATCCGGGAATGGACCGCGCGGTGCGATGACACGTTCTATATTATCGGAACGGTCGCGGGCCCGCACCCGTATCCGGCAATCGTCCGCGACTTCCAGTCCGTGATCGGAAAAGAGGCGCGCAGACAGTGCCTTGAAAAGACCGGAAGACTTCCGAATGAGGTTATCGCCTGTGTCGGTGGCGGCAGCAACGCAATGGGGATTTTCGCCGGTTTCATCGGAGATCCGGCTGTAAAACTGACCGGAGTCGAAGCCGGAGGATGCGGAGTCGAAACCGGGAAACACGCGGCAAGTATCTGCGGCGGGCGGCTTGGCGTCCTTCACGGATGCAAAACCTATCTGCTTCAGGATGAAAACGGGCAGGTCATCGAAACGCATTCCGTTTCCGCCGGACTCGATTATCCGGGCGTGGGACCGGAACACAGTTTCATGGCGGACAGCGG
>DXVA01000084.1:10387-14425 GCA_019408975.1 Lentisphaeria bacterium
CAGTATGTCGCGGTCAACGACGGCGAGGCGATCGAAGCCTTCGATACTCTTTCGCGCCTCGAAGGAATCATTCCCGCACTGGAATCGTCGCATGCCGTCGCGCAGGGCATCAAAAACGCAAAGAATTATGCAAAAGACGATGTGGTCATCATCAATATCTCCGGGCGCGGCGACAAGGACATGGACAGCGTCAGGCAGTATAAACAGCTCAATGGGAAGGGCAGATAACATGGACAGGATTCAGAAAATATTCAGGAAGTGCGGCGATGAAAAACGCAAGGCGCTGGTCATCTTCAACAGTTGCGGTTTTCCCGATGAAAAAAGCAGTGAGGAGCTGATCGGGAAGAGCATCGAGGCGGGAGCCGACATCATCGAACTCGGCGTTCCGTTTTCCGATCCGATCGCGGACGGCGTCATGATCCAGAAAGCGTCGCAGATCGCCTTGAAAAACGGCATCACATTGAAAAAAATCCTTGCAATGGCACAGCGCATCCGCGCGAAATACCCCGATACCGGACTGATCCTGTTCAGTTATTTCAATGTCATGATGAATTACGGTCTGGAGGCGCTCGCGGAGAAGCTGGAGCAGATCGGCGTGGACGGCATTCTGGCGGTCGATGTGCCGCACGAGGAAAGCGGGGAGCTCAAGCCGCTTTGCGCGAAACATCATCTGCACCTGATTCCGTTGGTCTCTCCGACAACCAGTCTTGCCCGCGCCGAAATGATCATGCGCGATGCAACCGGTTTCGTTTACTATGTCACGGTGCGCGGCGTAACCGGCGAACGCTCGAAGCTTCCTCCGGAACTTGCGGAACGCCTGGCACAGCTGCGTTCGCTTTCCCCCGTTCCCGTCGTCGCCGGTTTCGGTATTTCGACGGAGGAAGCGGCGCGCGCGGTTGCAAAACATGCGGACGGCGTGGTGGTCGGCTCCGCGGCAATCCATCCGATGTTCGGGGAGGAGGGCATTTCCGGACGCCAGGAGAAGGTCGCCGCTCTGGTGAAATCTCTGGCGCGCGGTGTGTCCCATGTTGAATAACAATGCAAATATCGCCGGGCGCGCCATGCTGACGTCGCCCGGGACAGTCTGTTCGGAGCTGCCCCTGCCGCCGGAATCGGTAAAAATGATCGATGCGGCACGGCATACCGTGTTCGACATCCTCCGGGGGCGCTCAGACCGTTTGATGATGATTGCGGGCCCGTGCTCGATCCACGATCCCGATGCGGCTCTGCGCTACGCCGAACGGCTCAAAGCACTCAGCGATGAAGTCAGAGACCGTTTCATGGTAATCATGCGCGTCTACTTTGAAAAGCCGCGCACGACATTGGGCTGGAAAGGGCTCATCTATGATCCCGACCTGAACGTCGAATACAATATCGAAAAAGGCATTGTCATGGCACGCCGTCTTCTGCTGAAAATCGCAGAACTGGGACTGCCCGCCGCAACAGAAATGCTTGATCCTGTCATTTCGGCATATCTGGAGGACACGATCACCTGGGCGGCAATCGGCGCACGTACGACCGAGGCTCCGACGCACCGTCAGCTTGCCAGCGGCCTGCCGATGGCGGTCGGGTTCAAGAACTCGACGGATGGGGATTTCCAGACGGCGATCGACGCAGTTGCGACGGCACGTTCCCCGCACAGTTTCATCGGGACCATGGAGAACGGGCATACGGGCATTTTCCGCACAAAAGGAAATCCTTACTGCCACGTCGTCCTGCGCGGAGGAAACAGCGGCCCGAACTATGACGCAGTCCGTGTTTCCGACCTGAAAGAGCGTCTGAGGAAAGCAAATCTGCCGGAACGCATCGTGATTGATTGCAGTCATGCGAATTCAGGCAAAGACCCGCGGAAACAGCATATTGTGCTCCGGGACGTGATCCGGCAGTGCCGCGACGGAGAAAAAGCGATTGCCGGAATCATGCTGGAAAGCTGGTTCCGGGAGGGCTGCCAGAAACTTCAGGCGGGCGTCACTCCCTGTCCCGAACTTTCCATTACGGACCCGTGCATCGGCTGGGAGGAGACGGAACGGCTGATCCGCGAAGCAGCAGAAAAGCTGAGAACAGCCTGACATGCCGGGCGTGAGTGTCTTTCCGTGTCCGGTTATCTGTATTGAATGACGACCTGACGGTCAGAAATATTCCACCGGACAGCGTGGAATGGAATTCAGAAAGACTCTGCCGTAATATTTGGAAACCATGCGCGGGTCCAGAACCACAATGATGCCGTGGTCTGTTCTGCTTCGGATCAGACGCCCGATGCCCTGGCGGAACATCAGGACTGCATCCGGAATCGTATATTCTTCGAAGGGTCGCCCGCCGGCGGCTTTGATCCGTTCGCACCGCGCCTCGATCAGCGGATGATTCGGAACGGCAAACGGCAGTTTCGTGATGATGACGTTGCTTAATGCTTCTCCGGGCACATCGACGCCGGTCCAGAAGCTCTGCGCCCCGAAAATCACGCCGTTTGCACTCTGCTTGAACTCATTCAGCATTGCAGTGCGGGAAAGGGAATCCCCATGGATAAAGAGCTGATAACCGGCATTCCGGAAAACCGGGGCCAGCGCATCCGCACAGTAACGGAGCATCCCGTAACTTGTGAAAAGCACAAAGGCGCGCCCTTGCGTGAAATTGACGAAATCCTTGATCGCCTCCGCTGCGGCGTCGTTGTAATTGGATTCACTCGGCAGCGGCATGGTGCGCGCAAGATACAGTTTCACCTGAGAGTTGAAGTCAAACGGAGAATCAAGGATCAGATTCGTGCCGTTGCAGAAGCCCACTCGCTTATTGAAATATTCCAGATGGGAATTGACGGCGAGCGTTGCACTGGTGAGAATTACCGGAAACGTCTGTGAGAAAAGCGTCGTGCGCAGGATATCCGGAACATTCAGCGGTGCGGAGTAGAGCTCGATGATATTGTTTCCCGTGAAGGAACTGCGTTTTTCCTCCGCCCAGTAAACATAATCGGGCTGTTCCTGCGAGATAAAATCGCGAATGGAGTCGCTCATGGCGATACAGCGGTCGATCTGGGCGCGGAGTTCCGTTTTGAATTCTTCGTTTTCCTGTTCATCGGTATAGTCGTGAAGCAGTTTTTCAAGTTCTTTGAAAGACCCGGAAAGGTTGTCTGAAAACTGCCCCATGCGCCGTATGCGCATACAGTGGTCCGGGAAACGTTCCAGAGTATCTTCGAACTGCCCGAAGAATTCGTTGGAGAGATCGTGGATTTTGGAGATGAGCCCGCGCATGACCAGGGAAGATTCGCCCGGCTTGACCATAAGCCCGCGTCCGCTGTTCGGGTTATACAGACGGTTCAGAAAGAAACGGACGGCGGACGAGGTCAGATGCAGCCCCAGATGTTTTGCCGCATTGTCTTCCAGCGTGTGCGCCTCGTCGAAAATGACTGCGGAATAATCCGGAAGCGGTGTGGCGTCCATGTGTTCCAGTGCGCGCATTTTGAGATCGACAAAGAACAGCGCATGGTTCGTGACGACGATATCCGCTTTATCCCACTCCCTGCGTGCACGCCAGTAAAAGCACGAGCGGAAAAAACGGCAGGAAGGTCCTCCGCAGGAAGCCGTTTCACTGCAAAGGCAGTTCCAGACTCCGCGTTCCAGTTTGAACGGGAGATCCGTGTAGAATCCGGTTTCGGAAGTCTCCGCCCAACGTGCGACCTGCGCCGCGTCGGATTCAAATCCGGCGACCGGCAGAAATTCGTCCCGGTGTTCCCCCATTGCAAGGGCAAGCCGTCTCCGGCAGAGATAATTGGCGCGCCCGACGGCGATCACGTAGGAAAAATTGGTCTTCATGATGTCTTTGAGAAGTGGCAGGTCCTTGCGGACAAGCTGTTCCTGAAGATTGATCGTTTCAGTCGTAATCAGCACCGGGCGGCGAATGGCAAGCGCATGGTAGATCGCCGGAATCAGGTAAGCGAAACTTTTGCCGACTCCCGTGGGCGCTTCGACGCAGAGATTGCTGTTTTTCTCGAAAGCGTCCGCGACGGCAAGCGCCATCTGCTCCTGCTGAATCCGTTTTTCATACGGG
>DXVA01000085.1 GCA_019408975.1 Lentisphaeria bacterium
GAGGCGGACGCTACGGTCCGGGGAAACTTCATTGATTTATAATTTGCGAAAGGATTTTAGTTTAATATGAGTTGGTTGGGAGCAGTTGTGGGCGGCGCGATCGGAGTTTTTCTCGGAGCCGGGCCGCTGGGGGCGGTCATCGGCGGAGTCATCGGGCATCTTGCCACGGGCAGCGGAGAGGACAAGGCAAAGCGCGCCAGCCGGAGGGATGAACTTCAGGCGGCATTCATTACGGCGCTTTTTTCCTGCATGGCGAAAGTCGCAAAAGCGGACGGCGTGGTCACGCAGGCGGAAGCGGATTACATCAAGGCTTTCATTCAGGCGAATTTCCGGCAGGATCAGAAACAGTTCATCCACAAGGTATTCAATGCCGCGCGTGATAATGATGTATCCTACCGGCAGTACATCAACGAGTTCGACCAGCTTCTCGGTTACAATCCGGTGATCAAACAGAATTTTCTCGGACTGCTCTGTGAACTTGCCGCGATCGACGGAGATCTCACGCCGAAGGAACGTGAAATCCTCCTGTATGCGGAACAGGTCTTCCGTCTGCACGGTTATATCAACGCATTCTTTCGCGTCCAGACGGAAACCAGTGAACAGGAAAATCTGGAAACCTATTACAAAATTCTGGAAGTCTCTCCCGATGCCACGGATCAGGAACTGAAAAGCGCCTACCGCAAAAAATGTATTGAGTTCCACCCCGACAAGCTTCAGAGCAAAGGTCTTCCGCCTGAAATGCTTGCACATGCCGAAAACGAAATGCGCCGCATCAATCAGGCATATGACGCCATCTGCGCATTCCGCGCAAAGCAATCGGGCAAATAACGGAAAACGGAACCGATCTGATTCACTCTGTAAAGTTTACTGCGGCAAAGAAATCTTACCGCTCCGGCTGTCAGAGATCCAGACCACAGGGCAGAGATTTTTTCCTGATAATCCGCCAGAACTGGAGCAGTCCGTAAGCCGATGCCGTGCAGAGAAACGGAAGCGCGGGAAGCAGATAACGCGGAATTGCAATCGGCCCCGGCATGAAAATGTAATATCCTGCAAGCAGAAAAAACAGCAGAAGATACAGGAAATGTCTGCGGTCCAGCGACATCAGCAGAAACCAGCCCAGCCCGAGCGCACAGCACATATACAATAGAGCGGTCATTGTGAATACCGTTGTCGTAATCAGTTGCGACTGAAAAGAATCCGGCTGGTTTTTCTTGAATTTCCCGATCTCCAGATTCCCGAACAGTGCATTGAAATCCGGAGCTGTGATCCTGCGCAGAGAATCCATGCTGAAATGAAGTTTCAGGTAACGGAACGGATGTTCCAGAAGAATCCCCCACATCTTTTTGTCCCGGTGCGCAAGCTGGGGAGCGGGCTGCGCATATTTTTCCGGGGCTGTCCCATAAAACTTACGTTCTTCCAGGCGGTGCTTTCTGATATATGGCGCAGGATCGTCCTTTCCCGCCAGATCCGCTTCCAGTGCAGAGGCATTTTTCAGCAGGGCTTCCGAAGAAATCGTGTCGATGCGCCAGCCGATTCCGGCAAGATGGTTGCCGAATATCCATGGGAAAATCACCGCCGCGAAGAGGAGCATGGAAATGACGATATAATTGAATTTCAGAGATGCGCGCAATTTGTGGAAAAAGAGAATTACGATGATGCAGGGGAGAATCCAGAGGGCGTTTGCCGGACGGATCAAAGCTGCGATTCCGGCAAGCAGGATCGCACAAATCAAGTTCATTCCGAAAGCGCTCTTGATGAACCGGAGGAAGAAATATCCCTGGAATGCGACGATCAGCGTGAACAAAGTGTCCGGCAGGAACATCGGGCTCAGGGCAATTGCTGTCGGATTCAGTGCGAACAACAGCCCGGCAATCAGCCCGGCATAGTCCGAACCGAAAAGCCGTCCCGAAAAATAGACGGGAAAAATAATTGCCGCTCCGAGCAGGCAGCCCGCCGCGATACAGAGTGCGAGACTGCCGCCGCTTATGGCGAACAGCCCGGCGAGCCATGCGGGGTACAGCGGGGCGCGAACCTGGTCAAGCGAGGCGATCTTGTATGCCGGCGTTCCAGACGGGAAGATTGCGACGCTGGACGGATAGCGGGCGCGGAACGTGCCATGTTTCAGAATCTGCTTCGCGGAAGCAAGGAATGAATCGCTTTCGGGCCGCATTTGAAGATCAGGATTGCCCAGTCCCGGCAGTGCGAACAGCAGGCGGAGCACGAATGTCAGAACGAAAACCGAAAAGAGCAGAGCCGTCATCCGTTTTTTCGACCGGATTACAGCCGCCAGCTCTGCTGAAGATGCGGACACTTCCCGCCGGATTGTCCCCAGGCGCGCAAAACGCCACCGGAATGCGGTCCAGAGCCCCTGAATGCCGTCATGCCACTTGATTTTTTTGCCCTCATTGATTTTGCGCGGGTAGTAGGAGACAGGGACTTCTCGGATTTCAAAACCCATGCGCAGAAGTTTTGCCGTGATTTCAGGTTCCCACTCGAATTTATCGCCTTCAATCGGCATGGAGCGGATCAGAGGACCGTCAAATGCCTTGTAGCAGGTGGGTTCATCCGTCAGATTGGAGTGGTAGAGCAGATTGATCCAGAATGTCAGCAGCAGCCCGCCGAGATAAAATGACGGAGAGGAATAGAGCCGGTTCCTGTTCTCCTCCTCGCGCGAACCGTAAACGACTCTGCATTCTCCGTCCAGTATCGGGCGGATGCACTTTTCATAATCCGCCGGATCGTATTCCAGATCCGCATCCTGAATCATGACGACATCTCCGGTCGATGCCTTGATTCCGGTTTTGACGGCGGACCCCTTGCCCCCGTTTTCTTTCGTCAGATACAGAATCTCCGCATGTGATTTCCGGTGTTCCCGAACCCATTTTTCAATCAGGGCGGGAGAGCCGTCAGTTGAGCCGTCATTTACAATGATGATTTCCAGTGACGTGGAAATGACGGATTGAATAACCTTGTCCAGAAGGGCTGTGACGGTTCCTTCCTCGTTGTAGACAGGAATAATAACAGACAGTTTTTTCGATGTGGAAACCATAGTTCTCCCGATTTCTGAATCTGCAATATAGCATGGGAACCCGTAAGTTGCAAGCGGCAAACCGCAAGCGGGAACTTTCTCCGGAACTTAAAGAACCGGCGTCATCAGGGCGCAGATGCTTTCCAGAAGTTTCTGCGGACGGGTTCTTGAAGCAAGATAGGCTTCTCCCATTTCTTCGGAATTTTTCAGTTCCTCAAGAAACTGGCGGTGCAGAGCTTCGGCAAAATCACCCTGTGAGACGAGAAGGTCCAGTTCATAATTCAGGCGGAAGCTGCGGATATCGCAGTTGCTTGACCCGAAATAAGCCCATTCGCCGTCAACCAGCATTGCCTTTGCATGGGTGAAAGTACCGAGACGTTCGAAAACCCGCACTCCGTTGCCGATCAGCGATTCATAAAAACTGCGCGCCGCCATTTTCACATACCAGTGATTGTTGTTCCGCGGCACGATCAGCCGGACATCCACCCCGCGCGCGGAAGCCATCCGGAGCGCTTTCGAGAAATCTTTCGACGGAGCGAAATAGGGGGAAATGATCCAGATTGACTTTTCCGCGGTTGAAGCGGCGGTGAAAAACGCCTTTTCCGAACCTTCGAACAGATAGCCGTGCCCGCTGGCGACGGCGCGCACGATGGAGTCCCCGCATTTTTCAGGCATGGGAAAATAATCCCGTGTGAAAAGGTCTTCCTTGTTCTTTTTATGGGACGCGTAAAACCAGTCGCAAAGAAATGCATACTGGAGTTCACCGACGGAGGGTCCGGTCAGACGGCAGTGGAAATCATGGATTTCCTTTTCAGGGCTCGTCATCCATTTGAAGTTTTCTTCGCTGATGTTCAGCCCGCCGATGAATGCGGTTTTGCCGTCGACGATCAACAGTTTTCTATGGTTCCTGAGCTGAATCCTCCATGGAGTCAGAAGCGATGCGTTCGAGAACGGAATCATTTTGAGATTCGGCGTTTTTTTCAGGTAAGGGAGGAAAAAGAGAGAAAAAAGAGATTTGAAACTGCCGAAACGGTCGCAGATTACGCGCACTTGAACACCCTCCTGCGCCTTTTTCTTCAGTTCTCCCATCATGATCCGCCCGATCCGGTCGTCCGCGAAAATAAAGGTCTGCATATTGATGTTGTGCCTTGCAGAACGGATGCATTCGATCATCGCGGGATAGGCGGCGGAACCGTCGCAGAGAAGCTCCAGACGGTTGCCCGCAAGCGGAGTCGTCCCGGGGATCATGGGCGCAGAGGAGGGGTCTTCCAACGAAGAATGGAGCAGGGCGTCCAGCATACGGCGGTGATCCATCGTATTTCCGGCGGCATCTGCACGGCAGATAAAACGTTCCATGGCTTCGCGGTAGTCCTTGAGACTGCGGTGTTCCGCCTCATTCCTGCTTTTGAGGAATTCCTCGACCGCATGTGAGATCCGTTTTCCCAGCGTATTCCTGCGCGTGATGCCGGCAAGCAGATAGAGGACGATTCCCAGAACGGGAATGCACAGGACAAGAATAATCCAGAGCGATGCCCGTTCCGAGTCGTCGCGCATGGTAAAAAGAATGTGCAGGATAATCAGCAGCGCCGCAACAGCAACAACTCCTGCACAGATCAGATGTATCAGCTCAAAATGAGGCATCAGATGAAAACCGCCGTTTCATTTCTTTTTGGCTTTCTTTGCCTTGTCAGCTTTTTTGTCCGCATTCTTATCTTCTTTCCTGTCAGTCTTTTCATTTCCCCTGTCGTCGCCGGCCGAGTCGATATCGCCGAAGGCTTTCAGCTTCTCGATTTTTTCTTTCAGTGCAGCCTGCTTTGCTTCCAGTTTTTCGATCAGAGCCGCGTTCTTCTCTTTATCCTCTTCATTTTCGCTTTTCAGTTTGAGCTGCTCTTCAATCATTTTCAGAGCCTTTTCATATCTTGCGGTTTCTTCTTTTACCGCGTTCTCCAGAGCCTTCTTCTCTTTTTTCAGGTTTGCTTCCGCTCTTTTCCGGGCGGCATTGTTCTTGGCTTTCTGGAGTTTTTTTTCCGCACGTTTCACGGCATTGATTTCTTTTGTAAAAGGATTTTTTTCCTTTTCATCTGCAAAGGCGCCGGACACGAAAAAGAGAGAGGCTGCAAAGACCGCAGCCAGTGAGAGTTGTTTCAGCAGTGACATAACCAATACTCCTTGGGTTTTAGTTTGAGCTGTACAATACTGCCGCTTTATCAGGAGTCAAACCGGAAAATCATAAAATCAGGCGCAGACAGCACAAAGCATAAAACGTGGAATGGGTGTCATTCCCCCATGAACCGTTATGCTGCTGCATTTCCAGCAGACGTTTTACCGTATTTACGCGCCAGCTTCGGAAATTCCCGGGAAGCAGCGGCCCGGAATCCAGTTTTTTCAGCAGACGGGCGAGTTCCAGCAGGTCCCGGTAGGGCTCCGCGCTTTTGTTGCCGGAAATTTTTGTCTGCGGAACAACATTCCCCGTATTTCGTTTCCATCGGCTCAGAGCAGTTTTCAGCTCCGGTTCCCCGTCTGAAAAAGATTCCGTCAGTGCGGCGACCGCCCGGTCCAGCCCCGGATCGGACGAAAAGTTTCCTTTCCCGTCCTGTTGAGAAACAAGGTAATATACTCCGCGCAAGGCGGCGGCGTAAGCTTCGCGCGCGAGACTTTCATCCGGTTTCTGCGGCGGAAGAAAAGGAGCGGAAACAAGACGGAGAGTAAAAAAGAAAGAAAAAAATATCAGGTATTTTTTCATGACCCTCCCGTTTTCCGCCGATTTTTATCCGACCATACGGGATAATAATCCAAAAAACGCCCTAAATCAAATAAAAAGCCGGAAATATTTTTGATTTCCGTTTGATGCCGGGGAAAAAATCAGTAGATTATAGGGAACTGTTTCCGGAGAAGCAAATGGACGAAGAAAAATTTACAAAAAAATTGGCTGACATGTTTCCGCAGGGAAAAGACATTCTGGTAGGTCCCGGTGACGACTGCGCTGTAATCGATAACGGTTCGGATTCGCTGATGCTTGCGGCGGCGGACCAGCTGATTTCATCGGTCCATTACCTGGAGGGGTGCCCGCCCGCTTACGCTGCGCGGAAACTGCTTCACCGAAATATCAGCGACATTGCCGCGATGGGGGGAGTTCCGACTCATGCGCTGGTTACGCTGGCGGTCGATCCGCTGGATGAGATCTGGCTCACGGATTTTCATGCTTCTCTGGCGGAAAGCGCCTCTGCATACGGCATTTCCGTGATCGGAGGGGATATTGCGGGGCTTTTCACGAAAGGAGAGGTCTGTTCGCTGACGATCCTCGGTAAAGTCGAACGTGAAAAACTTTGTCTGCGTTCCGCCGCCAGAACGGGCGATCTGCTCTACGTCACGGGAACTTTCGGCAACTCTTTTCATTCAGGGCACCATCTGGATTTCAAGCCGAGACTGGAGGAGGCGCGATTTCTTGCGGGGAGGTTCACCCATGCCATGATGGATGTCAGCGACGGTCTGCTGAAAGATGCGCTTCGGGTGGCGGACGCTTCCGGTTGCGCACTTTCGCTTGATCCGCTTCGAATTCCCCTCCGCCGCGGCGCAGTCACGGAGGGAGCATTGACGGACGGCGAGGATTATGAACTCATTATTGCGGTTCCGCCGTCTCTTTCGGAGGAACTGGAAAGCGCCTGGCCTTTTCCGGGGACGCCGCTCAGCTGCATCGGGCGTTTTACGGAAGGAAAGTCCGGCGAAGTCGCGGGGCTGGAACGCTTGAATCTGACAAAACTCAAAACAGGATTTGACCATTTCAATGAAAAAACAGTATAAGACATATTCCACGGATGAGACAAAAGCCGTAGCTGCGGAACTTGCCGCGCAGACATCCCCCGGAGCCGTCTATTCGCTTCACGGCGATCTCGGCGCAGGGAAGACGGTTTTCGCTTCCGGTTTCGCCCGTGCCCTCGGAATTACCGAAGCGGTCTCCAGCCCCACGTTCACGATCGTTCAGGAGTATCCTTTTGAAAAAGGTATGTTCTTTCATCTGGATCTTTACCGGATCGACAACCCGGAGTCGGCGCTTGCATTCGGAATCGACGAGTTTCTTTATGCCGAAGACGGCATTACTTTGATCGAATGGCCGGAACGCATTCATGGTCTGTTCCCCCCGCATACAGTCTATGTGGATATCCGGCGCGGAGAGAAGGACGATGAACGCATCATCACTGTGGAACAGGCGGAATAATTGAAAATATGAAAGATTAAAGGGTGAGTGATTTGCTTCTTTGCGTCCCTTTCGTCTTTCAGGTCCTTTTCAGGCAATGAATATTACATTTTCCGGCACAAATACTTTTTTGAGAGAACGTCTCGTTCAGGCTTTGGCAGATGAGTCCGCCGAAACGGAGACGATGATCTGCTGCGGCAGGGAAACGGAGCTGGAAGATGTTCTGCGGAACTGTCCCGGGAGGCTCATTTTCCTTGCCGATGCGGCGGAAAGTTTCTGCGGTCGAAAATCACTGTTGGATGAAAAATATGATGAATACGAAACACGCTTCATGCTTGCGGCGGAACAGTCCGTGCGCGGGATTTCGGAAAAAGGGATTTCCGAGGAGTTTCAACCCGTGAATCTTCCGGGCAATGTGATTCTGAACCGCTGCTGCGAGATCGGCGGGACGGGGAAAAACCGTGTATGGCTGTCCGCGCATATCAATGGAACAAACAGCCTGCGTTATGTGTCTTTCGGAGGAAGCGGAAAACAGGTTCTTGATCTCCTCCATATCGGGGACTTGGTTTCGCTGATCAGGGAACAGCTTCATGCGTTTCGTCCGGGGCTGTATCATGTCTCCGGCGGGCTTCGCGCAAGCGTTTCCCTGCTGGAACTGACCGCCGTATGCGAATGTGCCACGGGAAATATCCTGAAGATTACAAATGACGAGAGCCGGAGGGAAATTCCCGTTTTTTCACTGGACATCAGCCGTTTGACGGAGTATTTTATATGGCGCCCGAAGTATGGCGTGGAGGAAATCATACGGGACATGATGGTCAGTGGCTAGTGGTCAGTGGTCAGTGGCTAGTGGTCAGTGGTTAGTGGTTAGTGGTTAGTGGTTAGTGGTTAGTGGTCGGTGGTCGGTGGTCAGTGATGGGGGGATGAGGGTAGACGGGAAAATGTTTGAACTGGTTTCAGAATACAAGGCGGCGGGTGATCAGCCGCAGGCGATCCGGGAGCTTGTCCACGGGCTTCATGAAGGGCGGCGTTATCAGACTCTGCTCGGCGTGACAGGTTCCGGCAAGACGTTCACGCTTGCGAATGTGCTTGCCAAAGTGAACCGTCCGGCGCTGGTGCTTTCGCACAACAAAACACTGGCGGCGCAGCTTTACAGTGAATTCAAATCGTTTCTGCCGAATAACGCCGTGGAATATTTCATCAGTTATTATGACTACTATCTGCCGGAATCCTATATCCCGCAGACTGATACCTATATTGCCAAAGACGCGAGCATCAACGAGAACATTGAACGCCTGCGCCTCTCCGCAACGGCTTCGCTTCTCGAACGGCGTGATGTCATGGCTGTCGCCAGTGTATCGTGTATTTACGGTTTGACGGCGCGGGAGGATTACGAGGAGATGTGCATTCCCCTGAATGTGGGAATGACGCTGGACCGCGATGATCTTCTGCGGAAGCTGGTCGAGGTTCAGTTTGAGCGCAATGACACGGCTCCGGAACGAGGTCAGTTCCGTGTCCGCGGTGACTGCGTGGATATCTATCTCGCCCAGAAGGAGGAGTATGTGCGCGTGGAGTTCTGGGGCGATTCGGTTGACTCGATCTCCCGTTGTGAACTGTTGACCGGTCGTGTCAAATCCCGTCCGGATCATGTCATGATCTTTCCGGCGCGTCATTTCGTAATGCCGCAGGAGCGGATCAACGCCGCCATGGACGGCATTCTTGCGGAGATGCGGACACAGGTCAGGATGTTTGAGTCGCAGGGCAAACTGGTTGAGGCGCAGAGGCTTTATCAGCGTGTGAACTATGACGTGGAAATGATGCGTGAAATCGGCTACTGCGCCGGAATTGAGAACTATTCGCGGCATCTCGGCGGGCGGGCTCCGGGTTCGCGTCCGTTCTGCTTGCTGGACTTTTTCCCGAAAGACTACATCATGATCATCGACGAATCGCATGTCACGATTCCTCAGCTCCAGGCGATGTATAAGGCGGACCGCAACCGCAAGCAGACCCTTGTGGACCACGGCTTCCGTTTGCCGTCCGCGCTGGATAACCGTCCGTTGAAGTTCGAGGAGTTTCAATCGCTTCTCGGGGATGTGATCTTTGTCTCCGCCACCCCCGGGAAATATGAGCTGGAGCTTTCCGAAGGACAGGTCGTCGAACAGGTTGTGCGTCCGACCGGGCTGCTTGATCCGCCGGTCGAGGTGCGCAAACTGGAGGGTCAGGTGGATGATGTGATCGAGGAGATCCGCAAATGCACCGAAAGCGGGGGAAGATCCCTTATCGCCACGCTTACGAAAAAGAGCGCGGAACGTCTTTCGGATTACCTCTGCGAGCTTGGATTGCGCGTGAAATACCTCCATTCCGAAATAGATGTGATTGAACGTGTCCGTATTCTTTCCGAACTCAAACGGGGCGAATTTGATTGTATCGTGGGCATCAATCTTCTGCGTGAGGGCATTGACCTGCCGGAAATCAAACTGGTCGCGATTCTTGATGCGGACAAGGAAGGTTTCCTGCGCTCTTCCCGTTCGCTGATACAGGTTGCCGGGCGTGCCGCGCGGAATGCGGAGGGAAAAGTCATTCTTTATGGCGATGTCGTTACGGACAGCATGAAATCGCTGATTGATACCACTGAAGAACGCCGGAAAAGACAGGCGGAATACAATAAGAAGCATCACATCACGCCTAAAACGATCATTAAGGCGGAGCGCGAGACGATTACTGATGTCATGGGGCTTTCCTCCGGAACGGAGTCGCCGCCCAAAGTTACTTACAGTACCCGGGAATTCGAGGAAGAGACAGCGATGTTTGCCGTCAAAGAGGAGCGTGCCGCCTACGGTTCCGCGAAAAAACGCACGAAAAAAGGCAAAGTCGCCCGTGCGGATTCAAAAAATCTGGAAGGATTGGATTTTGAAGAGATCATCGCTGAACTCGAACGTGAAATGCTGGAAGCCGCCGACAATCTTGAATTCGAACGTGCCGCCCAGCTTCGTGACCGGATCAAAGGCATGACAAACCGGACTGGCAGCTGAAGCTTTCCCAGAGTTGCCCGGATGATGTATCAGATTTCCTGAATTCGGGAAAATATTAAGAAAATATTGAATTCCCTATTGACAAAAATAAATTTTTCGTTATAATATATGCATACGTATGCACGAAGATTGTTTAAGGATCATGTCATGGCGGAACCCAAATATCAGAAAAGAGTTACCAGCGTGGAGATTGCTGATTTTCTTGGAATCTCTCAGGCGACTGTCAGCCGGGCTTTGGCCGGCAACCGGAGAATTTCCCAGAAAGTCCGGGATCAGGTTCAGGAAACAGCCCGTTCCATGGGGTATGTTTCCAGCGCAGTGGCACGAACTCTTGCCAGAGGCCGCAGCGGAGTGGTCGGCATTCTCAGCGGCGGCTTGCATATTGAGCGGACCGCATCGGAAATCATCGCATTGGATGCGGCATTGCGAAATCATGGTTTCCGCCCTTATATTTCTTATACCCGAAGCGAACCGGACAGGATTCTTGAAGGGGCACGCCATCTTGTCGAACAGGGGGTTGACGGCTTAATGGTAATCGGCGTTTCTCCTGGAACGGCGGAGGAAGGCAAATACCAGAAGCTGACGCAGCTTCTGCCCGCGGTTTTCGTGGATTCTCCTCTGGCAGGGCATGGTATAAATCTGGTTGCCCATGACTATCTCACGGCTTACAGGGAAGCCGCGCAGACGCTGCTGGAACGGGGATGCCGGCATGTTTATGGATTATGGGAATACAATGTTCCGTCCGATATTTCAGCTTCCTACGACAGCCGCTACAAAGGTTTTCAGGCTCTGCTCAGTCATTTCGGGAATCCGCATGAACTTTTTTATGCCATGCCGTCCATTACGCCTCCAGTTCTGCATGACACCCGCACAGCCAGTGCCGAATTCAGAGACAGGCTCTGCCGATTCTTTGAACGGCATCCGCAGTGTGATGCACTGATCTGCCATTCGGACCAGCTTGCAATTTCCGCCATGACGTACCTGATGCATAAAAAACGGGAGGTGCCCGAAAGAATTGCCCTGCTCGGGTTTGACAATAATTTACTGGGAGAACGGATTGAGCCCGCTCTTTCCACGATTGCACAGCAGCCGAATAAACTCGCGGAGGCGGCTGTCAAACGTCTTTTGGAATTGATAGCCGAGCCGGAGAATGAGCCGAAGACAATTTATGTTCCCGGTATTTTTATTCGCCGGGAAACTCTGTAAACTAAAACAAAAGAAGGAGAAATATAATGGAAAAACTGTTAAGTCGCAGGAAAAGGAAAATGGAATCATTTACCTTGATTGAGCTTCTTATTATAATTGCGATCATCTCGATTCTGGCATCCATGCTTTTACCGGCATTGAACAAGGCGCGTTCCAAAGCCGGACTTGCCGTCTGCAGCAGCAATCTCAAACAATTTGGAATTCTGTTTGTGCAGTATGCCGGCGATTATGATGATTTCATTCCGTATGAAGAATCCTCATGGTGGCAGGGGGCATGCCGCTATTATATCAAGGCAAGCGGAATTTACAGGACCACCGGTCGCCTTTATGAATCCGGTTATTTGCAGAACGGTAATATTTACTACTGCCCTTCCGGGCCTATGGCCGGCACTTTCCCGAAGAATTTCAATACCACAACTGCCAGTATATATTCTACTTACATGATGCGTAATAATGTAGGTGTCAGGAAATTGCGTATAAAAGACGGAAATAGCGGAACCAGTCTGCTGGGAGATACAGCATCACAGGTCAATTACAATGCTGTTGATCATTTTTTCAGAATTGCACCGGATGGGAAGAAAATCGGCAGCTGGCATTATAATTCATATAATGTCCTGTTTTTCGACGGGCATACAGGGAATTTCAAGTTCAATCTTCAAATGTTGAAAAATGGAACGACCACGTGTGCCTACAATGGCAACCCTGAAGTATTTTTCTCTTATTGTGATTTATAACCCAACCCTTACAATATCGAATCCTTCCCAAAACAAGGAAAAAGTATGAAAACCTTATGTCTTTCCGTTACGATTGCGCTGAATATGATCTGGAGCCTGGCAGCTGCCGTTCCGGTACAAGTGAAATTGTCAGACTTCAACCCGCAGAAAAGTGATGCGACTCCTGCCCTGCAGGCAGCTTTCGATTCCGGAGCTGCCAGAGTCGTTATCGATAATCCGGGATTTGAATTGCTGGTTCACCGCCAGCTGAATCTCAGAAGCGATCTTGAGATCGTGATTCATGACGGCGTTACAATTGCCGCAGCTCCGGGAGCGTTCAAAAGCCTGGGCGCATTTTTGATTTCCGCAGTCGACTGCCGGAATATCAGAATTCGCGGCGAGGGCAAAGCAACGTTGAAGATGCGGAAAAAAGATTATCAGGACTCCAAACGTTACCGGCATTCTGAATGGAGGCATCTGTTAAGTTTCAAAGGATGTGAAGAAATTGATGTGCGGAATCTGACGCTGCTTTCCAGTGGAGGAGATGGTATTTATATCGGATGTTCCCGAAAGAAAAGTTATTGTAAAAACCTGATTTTCGAAGATCTGGTGATTTCCGACCATCACAGACAGGGCATCAGCGTCATTTCAGCGGAAAACCTTCAGATCCGCCGCTGTAAAATCTCCGATACGTCAGGAACCGCTCCTGCTGCCGGAATTGATTTTGAGCCGAACCATACGCCTGAAGGTCAGAGAATCGTCAACTGTCTGGTTGAAGACTGTGTCATCAGCGGGAATGAATCCAGCGGCATCGGAATTTACACTGTTTACCTTGAAGGCGGCTGCCCGCCTCAGTCGATCACAGTCCGCCGCTGCAGGATATCCGGTAATGGAGAGGGGGTGGCTGTAACGACCAGCTTTTTCCGTGAGGGACGCGAACATATTGCACCTCCGACCGGGTTCATTGCGTTTGAGGACTGCGTCATTGATGGAAATCACGGTCCCGCAGTACGTATCAGCGACCAGTTGCCGACTGTAAAAGTCTCCTTTGAACGCTGTCGCTTGAAAACCCTTGAAACGGCTGGAAGCATTCCTGTTCAGATTGCAATCCGCAGTATGCGCGGCGCTCCTGTCGGCAATATCGAATTCAAAGACGTTACGATTGCCGACAGGCAGCCGGGACGCGAGATCATCGGGTTCAAAAGCTGGACGAATGCCGACCTTACGGACATTACCGGCAAAATCCTGCTGGAATATCAAGGCAGGACACAATTGTTTTCATTGGAAAAGCGCATTGCTGAAATCCGCCGGGAAATTCAACGCCGCAGGCAAACACCTTTTCAGACATCTCAGATCAACTGGAAGAACTTTATCCCCGCTGATGAAGTGCCGGTTCAGAAAAATGGAAGGCTGATGACACGGGGAAACATTGTTTATGTAATTGCGGCAAAAACCGATGAACAGGTGAATCTGACGATAACCCGTCCTCAGTTACAGCAGAAAAACATTAAACTTGTGGTTAAGTCCACGAATGGAAAAAGTATCGTATCGAAAGAACTGCCTGCGCAGAAGCGTCAGGTAACGCTTTCATTCAAAGCCCCATATTCCGGCGCTTACTGTTTAAGCGCATCCAGCGGACCGGATGCGCTTGTGATTCAAAGCAGCCATCCCGGAGGCTGGCTGTTGAACCGTCCCCTGCTGATCACCGGCAAATCCGCCAGATGTTATTTCGCGGTGCCCGCCGGCGTAAAGGATTTTGATATTCAGATTGCCGGGCGGCTGAATCATCCTGTCAAAGCCAGTCTGCTGAATCCCGAAGGAAAGA
Organism: Lentisphaeria bacterium; assembly: GCA_019408975.1. GTDB lineage: Bacteria > Verrucomicrobiota > Lentisphaeria > Victivallales > UBA1829 > UBA11452. The sequence goes on from DXVA01000085.1 coordinate 14,000, forward strand.
CCGCAGCTTCCTCTGACCGGATCGAAGAACCCTGCCGCCTGAAAGGAAAGGCATCAGGTCGGAAACGGGAAATCTGGGCATTGGAAATTGAAATGAGCAGCGACCGGCAACTGGCGGAACTGCAACTCGGCAGGGGATTGGAAAATATCGTTTCCGCCGGTTCACTGCCCCGTTATGCCGGCGGACAACAAAAAATCCGGGAATCAGCCGTGAATCCGGGAGAATATACCGGCAATGAAAACTGAAAAACGGATCAAAGACAAAGAAATCGCGTTCCGGTGAAAATGAACAACCCCGGTGCAGAGCACGCGGGGGTATCGGGGATTTCGCCTGCGGCGACCAGCTTATTCAGCCGGACCGAAGCAGGACTGAAAGTCCTGCACGAAGCATT
>DXVA01000086.1:0-11718 GCA_019408975.1 Lentisphaeria bacterium
AAGGCGTCGTCAAAGTGCTTCCCTGCGGTGCGATCACCAAAGGTCTGGAGGGACAGGAGATGGCGGGCATCGGAGGTCTGAAGGCAGCCGGAGTCGTGGCGCTTTCCGATGACGGAAAATGTGTTCAGAATCATGAACTTATGCGTCATGTGATCGAATATTCCCGTACTTTCAAGCTGCCGATTCTCGACCACTGCGAGGATACGGTTCTCGCCAGCGGCGGTGTCATGCACGAAGGTTACTGGTCGGTATTTCTGGGAATGAAAGGCATGGCGGCAGCGGCAGAGGAGCTCATCGTCGCCCGCGACGCGATTCTTGCCAGAACCGCAGGCTGGAAAGTGCATATTCAGCATGTCTCCACGAAAGGTTCTCTGTCGATCATCCGCACAGCGCAGAAAGAAGGCGTTCAGATTACGGCGGAAGCGACTCCGCACCACATTTCCCTTACGGATGTCGAAATCAAAAAGTTCGACACCAATTACAAGATGAACCCGCCTCTGCGTTCCGAGGAGGACCGCCTGGCGGTAATCGAGGGATTGCGCGACGGCACGATCACGGTCATAGCCACAGACCATGCGCCCCATACCAATACGGCGAAGACGGTTGAATTCGACTATGCCCCGTTCGGCATCATCGGACTCGAAACGGCGGTTCAGATCTGTCTCACGGAGCTTTATCATAAGCAGTATCTCGATCTTCCCTCCCTGATTTCCAAATTCACCAAAGGCCCCGCGGATGTTCTCGGAATGCCGATCGGCACATTGGAAAACGGGCGTCCTGCGGACATTACGATTCTTGATCCGGAAAAAGAGGGTGTCGTGGATGCGGACAAATTTTATTCCAAATCCCGCAATACGCCGTTCAACGGCTACCGCTACAAAGGACTTGCGGTCGGTACGATCGTGGACGGCAGATGCGTATTCAGCCTGCTGGACAACCTGAAGAAAGAGTGATCCGTATTTTGCAGCAGGATGGATCAGCCCCGGCAGAACAGCGTGTTGGAACGGATTACGGCATCTTCTCCGCAGACGAAAGAAAGCGAGGGAATGCCGTGTCCGAAATTGAGTCCGGAATAGACCGGGACATCCGTTTCCGAGGCAAAACGTTCAAAAATACGCCGGTGTTCCTCCTGTGTGCCGCAGTCCGTATAGTCACCAAAGAGAATCGCCGAGGCGCAGGAAAGCGTCCCTCCCAGAAGAAGTTGAACCAGTGCCCGGTCGAGCTTGCGCGGAGGCTCCCCGATATCTTCCAGAATTACAATCTTATTCCGGAAGGACGGCAGATACCCGGTTCCCATCAGGGCTGTCAGCATGGTCAGGTTTGCGCAGATGATTTTTCCTGCGGCATCTTTCCCGTTTCCGACGGGTAGAAGATCGGCAGTTTCCCGGAAGTGGGGTGTTGCCGGGTTGAATATCAGATGCATCACTCGCTCTGCGGAGTCTGCGGTCCGCTTGTCCTCAAGGGCAGTCGAAAGGCGCGCCGCCATTTGCGATGCAACCGGTATTCCCGCCTTTTTCTTCAGCATCGCCAGATGAACCGCCGTAATATCGCTGAACCCGACAACCGGGAGATTGCGCCGTTTCAAAGTTTCCCAGTCGATCAGGGGCAGGATCTGCATGGAGCCGTAGCCGCCGCGGGCGCAAAGAATCAGGTCGATGGAAGGGTCATGGAGAAAAGAGTTGAAATCTTCCGCCCGGTTTTCTTTGGACGAGGCGAAATAAGTTTCCTCGGATTCGGAGAAGACATGTCTGCCCGTAACCGTTTCAATTCCGAATGATTGAAGCAGTTCGAGCGAATCGTCCAGCCGCTTCCGGTCAGGAATACCGGCAGGCGCGGGAACGGCAATTTTGCGGACGGCGGATGGAAAAGGATTCTTCACCATTTTCCGCCTGCGTCTTTGATCTTCTTGAGTATTTTATTGATATCGACAGGTTCAGGGCTGTAATTCGTGACAGCCTCTTTCCAGCAGCGGACTGCATTTTTTTTGTCGCCGAGAGCGCAGTAAATATCGCCGGCATGATCATAGACGGTTGCGCTGAAAGACTTTTCAGGTTCGGATGACATTGCTTTTTCAATCCATTCCAGCGCTTCCTTATATTGTTTTCTGCGATAAAGAAGCCACGCCATGGAGTCCTGGTAATCCCGGTTTTCCGGCTTGAGTTCCAACGCGCGGCGGATCAGTTTTTCCGCCTCCTCCAGATTCGTATTGCGCTCCGCGAATGTATAGCCGAGGTAATTCAGTGCGTCGGGAGAGTCCGGATTTTTTTTCAGGCAGTCGCGCACAATCTGTTCCGCAAGCCGGTATTTTTTCGCCTTTTCCGCATTTTCGGCATAAAGAAACGGCATGTAATCCGGGGCGGAGCCGCCGGTATCCTGCGGAGACTCGAAGAACGCCTTGAAAAATTTCAGGGATTCTTCCGGTTTGCCGAGGAAATGACAGCAGAGCGCCGCCAGATAACGCGCGGCGGGCATCGGGAGTTCGCGGACGGCGTCCAGAGCGTCCTGGTATTTCCCCTCGCTGTAAAGAAGCTGCCCGATCCGCAGTTTGAGATTGTTGTCAGCCGGCGCCATCAGCAGGGCAAGCTCATAAAGACTGATCGCCTCTCCGGTCATTCCCGCGGCGGCAAGAGCGTTGCCATACGCCAGATAAAACCAGAGCGGCTGGTTCTGCGTCATCCGGAAAATCTGTTTCCAGGCACGTGCCGCCAATGCCGGTTCCTTCCGGCGTGTATAGTGTTCCGCCAGATAAAGCATGGAGGAGGCGTCCGTTGGGTTGTTCAGGAGATTGCCGAGAATCACGGAGTCCGCCCCGGGATGGTTTTCCGATGCAAGAAGACTCAATGCGGCATTATTTTTTCTGAGATCGATCCGGTTTCCTTTTTCCTGAACTGCGGCAAGCTCTTTCAGGTAATCGTCGGCGGTTTTGTCGAACTTTTGGCGGATCTTCTCCTTCTCCGAGGGGAAAATCCACAGGAAACGACTGTCCGACGCCGTCTTGCTCATCGCCGCGCAGTTGATGAGACTCAACTGTTTGAGAAAAAGATTGTCCTTGAAAATTTTCCAGGAAGCAATTTCCTGAAGCAGTTTTTCGGAACTCTCATACTCCTTTTCCATGGCAAGCAGAATCGCAAGCTTCAGAAGAATATATTCCGCATAGTTGGACTGCCGGTGAATCAGTTCATCCCGGTTTTTCGCTTCCATCAGATAATCCGCGGCTTTCCGCAGGAGGGCAATGGCATCCTGATTGCGTTTCTGCATCTGAAGCAGATCGGCGGCAATTGCCGTCAGCATGAAACGGGAGGAATGTTTCTGTGCAAGAGCGGAAAACTGTTCCGTCAGCAGTTCGGCTTTATTGTTCAGCCGCAGTTCGGAAAGCAGATTTGCTGCAAGAAACGGCGAGTCCGGAGTCCTGTCAAGCACTTCAAAAAGCTTTTTGAGCTGAGCGTCCGTGAAAGTACGGGTCCGGCTCAATTCATTGAGAACGGCATAAAAAGCGGTATTGCTCTCTATGGTGCGCTCCTCCTGTTCCGAAAGCGCGACATCCCAGACTGCATCCGGGTCCTCCTGCTGTATGTCGGAAGCAATATCCGATGCGGAAACGGTACACAAGAAAAAACCGCAAACCGTAACGGAAAGCAGTGTCAAAAATTTTTCCGGCAGATGTACAAACATTACGGTATTCCTTCCACAACAGAAAGCACTCCATCAGGCAGCTTCATGAGAAGGAATACCGCAGATACGCGTCAAAGGAGAGATCGAACTCTCCCGCAGATTCCATGCACAAAGAAGGACACGTATTACTTGTTCTTGTGACGCATAGCCTTACGCATTTTTTTGCGTTTATGCTGAGCTATTTTTGTGCGACGTTTTTTTCTGAGGTTTCCCATGAAAGACTCTTTTCCTAAATAGATAGTTTCCTGTTAAAAAACAATGGGGTTAAATTTAATGCAGAATTTTAAAATCTCAAGTCCTAATTCAATAAAAACTCATTTTTTTTAATTTTTCGATGATATGAACAGCCAGTTGAAAGCCCCGCGCACAGAAAATCAAGTTCATTTCGATAACGGCAAACTCATTTTGCAGAGATGCAGATGTTTCTTCCTGCCGTCGAGTGTGAGGTGTATATCTCTCTCCTGCAACGGTACCATTCATTTCACGGGCGAAAAACGAAGTTTCGAGAGCCGCCCGTCCTGCGTATGCCCGGATGATTCATGGTTCGTGAAGTCAGAAAAGGTTTTTTCACTGCTTTTGCCCTGGCAGATGACACAAATGAATAAAAAAGCGATATTTTATTAGAAACGAGCTTGTTTTTTCAAGGTTCGCCTGTATATTATAGTCCTTGTAGACAGCAAGCGCACCCGTAGCTCAATTGGATAGAGCGTCTGGCTACGGACCAGAAGGTTGCAGGTTCAAGTCCTACCGGGTGTACCATTTTTGTTTTGCCTCTGAATACATCTTAGTAAGATACTTACAGTCTTTGAAATTCGTCTTTTTATTTTTGTTGCTTTCCTACTGTTTCCCTTCCTTTTTGACCGTCAAAATACTGCGAAGGTCTACCGAACGTCCACCACTTTTCTGGCTCTAACCTTCAAGTTACTTTTTTCAAGTTCTTTCTTCAAGAATGGTCTTGTCGCATGTCTCTATTCCTGCGACTCTGACAAGGGAATTGACTCCTCGCACGTTTTCCGGACACTTCCCGGACGAATAAAAAGCTGTGATTTGAGGTTGTTCGGACGTTTCGGACGCTTTTGCAAAACTTATCTTAATGTGTGTATGCGCGCATGCGCGGAAATACAAAGTAAAAGGACAGAGAAGTTGTAATCATATCTGTTTCGACCTTTACGAAAGCTATTGCCGAACCCGTTCCAAAATGACTCTTTCCACGTAAATTGCATTTTTGTCCTTTGCATTTCCATGCGGATAAACCGGACCGGTAAACCTGGCACTAATATAGACATCAAATTGGTCGTTGTCATGCATATTTGCAACAACACTATCCAATTTTATCTGTAACGTCCAATCCGGCAACATGTATAGATAAGCACTCTGACGCGGAATAATTCTGCCAATTCTGAACAGCTGGTATCCTTTTCGTATGATTTCTTTTGCTTTAATGCTCCTGCCGCCGGCATGTTTTTGTTCCAAAGGAATATACATCCCACAAGATAATATATTGTCCGGATTATATTTCCATGTCATGGGGACACAGAAAGCAAAACGTGCATCCGCTTCCGGATCAGAAATCAGTTTCCCATTTTTTCCCCATATTTGGAATTGGTCGGCAGTGAAGTCATAAATTTTCGTTTTCTTCTTTGCAAATTCAGGATTCATATGCGTAACCAATGGCAGGACCTGGACTTTTCTGAATTCCTGATTTGCTTTTTCCCTGTTGACTGCTTGGTTATTAACGGAAATTACTTTATTGATCATTGCAATCCATCTATCACGTGCACGAGTAGAAATTTTTTTACGTTCAAATGGAAAATCCTGTTCAGTTCCTCCATTTGCAAAGTGCTCTTTTGCAAGGACTGACAACCTGAGCATGCAAATTCTGTCCAGATTGACACGTGCACGTTGGACTCTTTCCAGCTCAGTTCCAGATACCTTGGATTCTGCCGTATCAAACAGCTGCTGGGCTTTAACAGCTGTTTCGAGATCAATGTGGTTGAATGCAGCTGGAGGTGCAAACCAGTCAATGTAGGTTTTGTTCCGTATGACGGATTGATTTAATAAGTGTCTGTATTGAAGCATTTCCGTGGCAGCAGCTCCAAAATTCCGTTGCATATAGGTATTGATAAGAGTGTTCACATCCCGTTCCGGTTCTTCCATGAGACGTGCCTCCAACCAGACATTCATATCGTAAAAGTCGGCACTGTCAGCCCCTTCATGCTCCCAGAAGATGCTCATGACTCTATTTTTCCGGTATTGTCTTATGTTTTCTGCCAGGGTGTATTCATGAGGATATGGACCTGAGGGTGTCGGATAAGTAATGCTGTAATCCCATATTGCCAGATTTTTGGAAATCTTTGCCCATGCAGCAAGTATTTTCAGGAAACGAAGATTTTCCGGAGCGGAAAAGTCTCTTGCCTGATTGGTTGACGTATCGCAGAGACGAATAATGACATTGTCACGCGGTCGTAATGTACGTGGTGGTCTCTCCGTATGATAATAAGCTAATGTGCTGACATAGACAGAGGGACGGAATTTTGCAATCTCATCTGCAATGTAGTTGATTGCGTATAAAAGCGGTCCCGCCTCCGACTCTTCAGTTTCTGACAATTTGCGACATTTACCGCATTCGCATGGATTGCGGGAGTCATTGATGGAAAAGTCGTAGATCAATGGTGAGGGGCAGCCTTTTTCTTTTGCTTCCATTTCATCTTTCAAAATAAAGTCTTTCATCAGACGAACCGCTTCCCGCAACATCTCCGTGTTCGTGAGACAAAGTTGAGATGTTGCCGAAGCAATGCGCTTGCCTTTATTCATTGCAAAATATTCAGGGTGTGCAGTATAATACTTTTCTTTCGGAAAATAGCGGGCAAATGTATGGGTAAAATATGGACTGCCGAAAGTGAAACTGCCGCCATATTCCGGGGCAATTGGGTAATCTCCGTCACGATTCAGGCGGTTGCGTGCGCAAAAGCGCCCCTTGTCTTTCGGTATATTGTTGAACGAACGGTAAATATCACGTTGGAGAATCAGTGGTTTCCAGTTAATGTTAAGTTCCTGAAGATGAATATCCTGCTTCGGCGGCAGAGAATCTTCAAACTGATTAAACCAGTGGATACCCATGATATCTTCGAGAAAACGATATACTGCATATAAAGTACCCCGCTCGCCACCGCCGGCAAGGATCAAACCATTTCCAACTGTGCGAATGACATAATTTTCCTCCGGCATACTGGTTGCATATACCTTGTTTTGTCTGGCAAAATCTGTATCTCCAACGTAAATAACAGCCTCTTTTCCGTTTATATAAAATGATTTCTCAATGACTTTTTCCAGATAATATTTTAACTCTGTTACAGCAGTCTGCTCTGCCTTTCCCGGTTGCATTCCCAAGACAATCTCATAAGAGTAGAGATAGTAGAAAGGTGAAAGAAACATACCTAAAATAAGGGTAATCAGCGTTTTCATAAAAACTTTCCTTTTGATTTTACAGTATTTTTAATCTGATACCATCTAAAATAACATAAGCACGGGAGTAGCAACTCCTTTGAGAAAAATGGTAACGGTGAAATTTGTTCAATTTATCCGATAACATGCTTCTATTGTTGGGAGATGCTGCGCCATCTAAGAAAACGACATTTGTCGCCTTATTGTGTCGCATATGAAATGCAGAGTCTGCTGTATTGTAATAGAGGTTTGAAACCCATTGTTTTGTTCCAGAGGAATCACAGGCATCAGTCAGTAATGGAGTTGCAGAAGGAAGCTTTGCACTCCTGGATCTGATAAGTTCATACCCGTCATTCCATACAAACAGATCTGTTTTAGTTTTATATTCATCCGGGAACATATCACGAAATAAAGTGCCCCAGACCGGAGCGTAAGAAACATACATACTGATAGAACCACTCCAAAAAGACGGACAACGAACTGATTTTGCCGGATACAGCCTGGCATTTTGAGTTTCAGGCAAGTAACCATTTTGCGTAAGGATTTCATACCAATATGTTTCTTTCCGGTGGTTGATGACCCAGATATCCCCGTTGTAATCCGTTCCATAGGACTGCATTGCAAAGCCCGACTGCTTTTGATTGGAAAGACATGAAATCCCTTTGCTTTTTTCTCTTACCGTATTCAATACCGGCAGGAGCATTCCTGCAAGAACCGTGATGATTGCAATCACAACCAAAAGCTCTATCAGAGTGAAAAATCTTCTTTTTCGCATGAAATTGCAGACCGTGGCTGACGGAGCAAAGCAACCTTGCATACCATCGATGAAAGTATCTTCCGGAACTTCCCCGTTTCTCTTGCTTCCGATCTTTCCCGAGTGGAATTTCTCTTCCTGATACTTGTTCAATAAGTCCATAAACTGTTTTCCCTTCTCTTTAGTGCATTCTCTGCTGAAAAGCCGTGATCCGTCGCTGTTTTCATCTCTTTGCCGCCGCTCCTCTCTGTTTTACATTTTCACGCAACTTGAAAAATACACTTTTTTCCGAAACCATGCCGATGGATTCCCGCGGAATGAAACGGGAATGCACCGTCTCGATAAAACTTTCCAGCGGAAGCGCCGGATCGCTGAGATGACGGGACAACAGCTCCCAGGCGCGCCGCCCCATGAGATCGCCGCCGGTATCGATCGTGGAAAGCGAAATCGTGTTGTATTCGGCAAAAAGGTCATTCTCCGAACCGATCACGGAAATATCTCCGGGAACGGAAACTCCCATTTCATAAAAACGGCGCATGATTCCCATTGCAAAACGGTCGCTGAAACACTGAATCGCCGTGACGCCCGGTTTTTCTTCCAGAAGCTTTCCTCCCGCCAGATATCCCTGTTCGAAAATATTCAGGTTCTCATGCAGTTCGCAGTGGAATGCAGGGTCCCAGTCACTGACTCCGGCGGCTTTCAGTTTTTCGGTAAGAAACCGGTGGACATCGGATAATCCGCCGGAATATACCGTGTGGGCAATGTGCCGGTGTCCGAGCTTCAGAAGCAGGTCGATGCACTCTCCGACCGCATTCAGATTTTCCATTGTGACTCCGTAAAGTCCCGGCATGGGGCGCCAGTCCGGCGGGGGGCCGAACACCACCAGCGGTTTCCGCTGTGCAAGAAATTTCGCAACCAGGTCTTCCACCGGTTCCAGTCTTGTCATATAACAAAGCGCCGCCGCACAGTTGGACTCCAGCAGAAGCTCGAAACTGCGGCGCTGGCGGACCGGATCAACTTCCAGTTCAATCATATTCAGTTCATAGCCGGCATTCCGGACGCAGTTGCGCAGTTCCACGGAAATTTTGCTGAACGGATGGGGTGTATGGAGCATGGTAATCATCCGGTTCACACCGGATTTCAGGGCAACGGCATTGGTGTTCGGGCGGTAGCCGATATCGCGGGCAATCGCCATGATGCGTTCGCGGGTTTCCGGCCTGATCTTGCCGATGCCGCGCAAAGCCATGCTGACCGTCGCGTGGCTGACATTCGCCGTCCGCGCAATATCATAAATCGTCGCCATGATAACGTCCTGTTAAATTTTAATTTACTCGATTAACTGCTATTAATTATACAACAAAAACCTGATACTGTCAATAGGGTAAACTGCAAAAAAAAGATTTTTTTCCGAAAAAAGTGCAGTACAGGACAGACAGAGACCGGAAGGGAACTGAATCCAATCCGGTCTCTGTGTTTTCCTGAAACTTCTGAAGATCAGAAACCGTAGATCGCGGAATATTTCTTTTCCAGAAGCCCAATGAAACAGTCAGGGTCAATCCGGCTGCTTCCGGTGGAAAGACGCAGCGTCTCGTCCGGAGTAAACTTCGCCCCGTAAATATGCAGTTTTCTGCGGAGAAATGCCAGGAGAGGCGAAAGATCGCCTTTGCGGATGAATTCTCCGAGCGACGGCAGCTCCTGCTCCGCACGTGCCCAGATCTGCGCAGCAATCAGATTGCCCAGCGCATAAGTCGGGAAATATCCGAACTCTCCCATCGACCAGTGGATGTCCTGAAGAACTCCCTGCGCATCGTTCTCCGGCGTGATCCCGAGATAATCCCGGGACTTGCAGTTCCATGCATCAGGAATATCCCTGACCTCGATCGTGCCGTTCAGCATATCTTTTTCCATCTCGTAGCGGAGCATGATATGCAAATTGTAGGTCGCTTCGTCCGCCTCCGTGCGGATGAGAGAGGGCTCGACTTTATTGAGCGCGCGGTAAAATTTCTCCAGCGGTACATTCGCCAGATGTTCCGGGAAAGCCTTTTGAAACTCCGGATAGAAGAACACCCAGAAGTCGCGGGAACGCGCCACAAGGTTCTCCCAGAGGCGCGACTGGGATTCGTGGAAACCGAACGAAGCCCCCTCGCCCAGCGGCGTACGGTTCAGCGCCTTGTCGATCCCGAGTTCATAGAGGGCGTGTCCGCACTCATGGACACTGCTCAGAAGGCAGGATACGGGGAGCGTTTCAAACACCTTGGTCGTAATACGGACATCGTTCAACCCGAAGCTCGTTGTAAACGGATGCGCACTCATATCCTGTCTTCCGCGCGTGAAGTCGTATCCCATCCGGGCAATGACGCGGTTCACGAATTCAAGCTGTTTCTTTTCATCATATTTCGCATGGAGAAAAGAGTCGTCAACCTGTTTGCAGGAAGCGATCTTCCTAAGGAGGGCGACCTGTTTTTCGCGAAGCGCCGCAAAGACGGGGTCCACTTTCGCCACCGTATATCCCTCCTCGAAATTGTCCAGCAGGGGATCATAGATATTCTGATACGGCTGGAACAGTTCCGCATATTCGCGCCGCAGGTCGATCAGGGACGCCAGATAAGGCTGAAAGATCGAGAAATCGGCTTTTTCCCGCGCTTCCGCCCACGCATGATGCGCTTTCGCAGCGGTTCCGGCTGTCCTCGCGACAAGCGAAGAAGGAACCCGCGAAGTCTTTTCAAAATTCCGCCGGAGTTTGCGGCAGAGGCATACTTCCATGGAATCCGCCGGCATGGATGCGGTCTCCCTGGAAGCGGCGTCAATCAATTTGCCGAATTCGGCGGAGGATGATTTCTCATGCGCAAGTTTTGCCAGAGTCCCGATCTGCTCGGAACGGTCGGATGCGGAATTTGACGGCATATACGTCTGCTGATCCCATTCCAGCAGAGCCATTGCGGCGTGAAGATCCGAAATCTCCGCCACGGTTTCTTTCAGTCCGGCAAAATAGTTCATTACCATGCCTGCCCGTGTTTCTCGAAATAGGACGCCACGTTCGGGATGATCGGCTTGATGAGCTGTTTGATCGCCTTTGCATATTCGCGGATTTCCCACTGCGCATGTTCGCTGTCGCGCAGCTCAAGGAAATGGAGCAGGTTGCTGAGATCGACTGTTCCCCAGAAAGTCACCATCATATTCTGCGGCAGAACCCCGCGCGCCTGTTCGCGGCAGACGCCCGCATCAAATAACTTGTTATAAAGCGCAAGAGAGTTCTGATTATGCTCACGGATCAGCTGCCGGAGCTCCGTATCGTCGAAATCGGGGCTGTCCACGGACGCCTGACGGTTCGTCTCCGCCTGTTTGCGGAGTTTCGGCGGAGTATAAAATTCCAGATCGACTTCCGTATATCTGCGCGAAATTTCATTATAGGACCACGTGCGGTGGCGGTGCCATTGTCCGCGGATGAACAGCGGGCAGTGAATGCTGAAAGTAAAAACCAGATGTTCCAGCGGGCTGGTATGTTTGTTGTCAATCAGATAATGAAGCAGCGTGACGTCGCGTTCATCGATCTCCTTTTTGAGCTTGCCGAAAGAAACTCTTGCGGCGTTGACGATAGTCGCCTCCGAACCGAGATGGTCGATCATGCCGACCCATCCCTGTCCGTCAAGGACCTTCACATGATTTTCGGGGGGAATGTTGAGGTGCTGAATGTTGCTCATTTTACGTTTCCTGTCTTATATATATTATGATTGTTTTTCCTGTTCTTCAAGCAGGGAATTCGCTTTCTTCAACTGGAACAGAACCTCATTCCAGGAAGAATAACGGTTTTTCGGGTTCTTCATCGTCATCCTGCGCACGATGCCTTC
>DXVA01000086.1:11728-13631 GCA_019408975.1 Lentisphaeria bacterium
ACACTTGTGACCTTCGCGTTTTCATTGCGGTCCCTGATGAACGGCAGCGGGTCCTCGGCATGCATGCGGGCAAGCTCCTGCTCGGTCTCCGCACGGAACGGCAGAACTCCGGTCAATATCTGGTAAAAGATGATTCCCAGCGAGTACATATCCGATTTCCACGTCAATTCCTGCCCCGCGAACCATTCGGGGCTGGCGTACCATTCGGGGCGCTGTTTGAAGTTGCTTTTCAGATGCGCCCGGAGCCATGCCGCAAGCCCGTATCCGATCATGAGAGACCCTTTTTGGGAATAAAGAATTTTGGACGGCTTCAGATTGCCGTGAAAAATATTCTGGTGGTTGGCGTCGTCAAGAATCTCAATGATTGAAAAAATGATCGGCAGAGTTTTTTTCTCGTCCAGAGGGGCACGTGCGGAAATCATCGTGGCAAGCGAAGGATATTCCTGAAAATCCGTCGTGTAATAGCAGTATTCCTCGCTGCGGATTCCGCCGCCGGTGTAAGGCAGAAGCGTTTTCGGAAGCGTCCCTGCCTGAAATCCGGAGATGATGTCCGAAAATTCTTTTCTCGCTTCGGGATCGCTCTGCGGCGCCTTGAAGATTTTTATAGTCTGCCGCTGCTTCGACTCATGTGTTGTCAGCAGGTAATGAACGGACTCGTCGCAGGCGGACAGCACCGCTGCGACCACCATCCCGTCGATGGATGCGCCGGGAGCCAGGTTCCGGCTGTAGTTCCGCTGCATGCCGGGGGCAACCGAGGGAATGACGGGAGTGTAGGAAAGCGGGTCGATGTTGAGCGGGTCCACCAGCTTCACGTCGGGCTGCTCCTGTTCTCCCCGGAAAGTAAAACGGACCGCGCCGACCTGAATCCGGTCGCCGTCCGCCAGCGTCACATCATTCTGGCTGATTTTAACCCCGTTGAGTTTCGTCCCGTTCGTGGAGTGCATATCCGCCAGGGCATAAGCATTCAGATTCGTATTGAAATAGACGACACAGTGACGGCGGCTCACCTGCGGGACGCCCGCCAGACAGATTGTACACTGCTGATCGCGCCCGATGAAAGTCTCCCTGTCGCCGGCAAGATTTACTTTTCTGATTGTCCCGTGGTCGTCATACTCCAGATACGGCATAAAAAATCTCCGATTGCACTCTGATATCATAGCACTCAAAGAAAAACTTTCAAGCCGGATTTCACGGTTCGGAGAAGTTTCAGACGCTTAAGATCATGATGTGCGGATCAGTCTTTATCCTCCTGTTTCTTTCATTGCGGAATAAGTTTTCGATGGTTTCCATTCAGGAAAACCTTTCAAAAACCTGCAAAACATCAAAAAAACGGAATTATTTTCTTTCAATAGTTTGCAAAACCGCGCAAAAGGTGTCATATTTTATCATAAATAAAATAAAAACGCGGGTGAAACATGGTTCCTGAAAGGAAAAGGAAACTGCTCTCCACTGAGAGGGAGACTCTGATTTGCAGAAGTTTGTCGGAGGGCGTCAAGACCATCTCCGAGCTCAGCAATGAGCTAAGGGTGTCGGAGGCGACTGTCCGTCGCGATCTTGAAACGCTTGAAGCAAATGGAAAGCTGCGCAGAGTTCACGGGGGAGCGGAACTTCTCCGCCAGCATCAGGAACCGGTCTATGAGGAAAAAGCCTCACGGAATGCGGCGGAAAAGGCTTACATTGCAGAAAAAGCCGTTTCTTTCATCAAGGAATCGGATACGATTTTCCTTGACGGAGGCAGTACCGTTCTTGAGCTCGCCAAGATGCTGGAGCGTTTCCATGACCTGACGGTCGTGACGAACTCGCTCATGGCGGCTTCGGCGCTGATGGAACGGAACTGTCGCCTGATTCTCGTCGGCGGCGAATTCAGGAGCCTCAGCCGGACACTGGTCGGGCCGCTTACCGC
>DXVA01000086.1:13641-14278 GCA_019408975.1 Lentisphaeria bacterium
ATCGGGTTCGATCCGGAAAAGGGCATCAGCACGACCGATACCAATGAAGCATACACCAAGGAACTCGTCATGAAGCGCGCGGATCATGTATTCGTGCTTGCGGACAGCTCCAAGCTCGGAGTATCTTCCTTTGTCTTCAGCGGAGACATTTCCGATATCGACACCCTGATCTCCGATCCGGGCATCCCGCAGAATATTCTGAAAAAGCTGAAAACCCAAAATATAGAAGTCATATTCTAACAAATCCAAGGAGAACGAAATGGGCAACTACCTGAGCGATTCCGGTCCGAATTTCAAGGCCGGAGAAGTAAAACTGAACTCCATCCCCGAGTATCAGTATAACAAAGACATGAAGAAGGAACTCAAAGCCGGACATGTCAAAAAGGAAGATCTGGCGGAACTCTATGAGTCCATGCTCGTCATCCGCGAGTTCGAGGAAATGATCCTCAAACTCAAAAACGGCGCCTATGAGATCCTCAGCGACTACGAATACCGCGGGCCGACACACCTTTCCATCGGTCAGGAGGCAACAGCCGCAGGTGTCTGTTCCGCTCTCAACATCACGGACGAAATCACCTCCACCCATCGCGGGCACGGCGACTCCATTGCGAAGGGTTTCCATGCAATCAAGAGAATG
>DXVA01000087.1:0-4822 GCA_019408975.1 Lentisphaeria bacterium
GTCGCCGCAGGCGAAATCCCCGATAGGGCGTATGCTTGCATCGCGGTAGTTTATTATCACGATAAAAATTCCGATCGGGGCTTGATTTTTTCCGGAGATTTATTATATTCCGGCTTTCAACAAATCTTGTGACAAATAAAAACAAAAGGAGATCTTATGAACCGGAGAGCATTACATTTCGGGCGTTATGACTACGCCGGGTTTTCAGCTTTCATGACCTATGCATTATGTTCCCTGTCCATTCCGGTCATGATCGTGGCAATGGGAAAGGAACTGAATTTCCCCCTGGACCATGGAGGAATGGCTGCCGGAGGAGTGCTGCATCTCACCCGCAGCATCTCCATGGTGACGGCACTGCTGCTATGCGGAACAATCTCCGCCAGGTTCGGGAAGCGCCTGACCATGGGATATTGCCTGCTTCTGACGGGCGGTGGAATCCTTTCATGTTCATTTTCGTCCGCCTACTGGATGCTGGTTCCGTGTCTGCTGCTTGCAGGGTTCGGAGAAGGCATCTGCGAAGGGATCGCCACGCCGTTTGTCCAGGATCTGCACCCGGACGCCCCGGAACGCTATGTAAATATCTCCCACTCGTTCTGGTCAATCGGAATCGGTATTGTCGTCATCATCGCCGGCGGACTTCTGACGCTCGGCATAAGCTGGCGCGCGATCCTGACCGGCATCGGCATCCTCACCATTCTGGCTTCAGCCCTGTTTTTATGGAAGGAAAATCCGGGGAAAAAGTATCCGGAGCACCACAGCGGCGCCGGCATCCGGGAGATATGGCACTATTCGCTGGCGATCATGCGAGTCCCCCGGTTCTGGATCTGCTGTCTGGCAATGTTTTTCGGAGCCGGAGCCGAGTTCGGGCTGACGTTCTGGTCTGCCGCCTATGTTCAACTGAATTTCCATACAGGCGCCTGGGTGGCAGGTCTGGGAACCGGAGCCATTGCACTGGGAATGTTCATCGGGAGAACCGGTTTCGGCTATTTTGCCCGTCCGCGGAATTTGAGATATATCCTGCTGGGAACCGGCATCGGCACAATTCCCGTAACCCTGCTGCTGGCACTGCTGGAACCGGGCATGATGCCTGTCCGGCTGCTGTATGCCCTGCTCTTCCTGCTGCTGCTTCTTGCCGGTATCGGGATTTCCCCTTTCTGGCCGACGGTTCAAGTTTACGGCGTGACGAGTATGCCTCGGCTGGATTCCACCATGCTGTATATCTATTTTTCCGCCCTGGGCATTCCCGGATGCGGCTTCTTCACATGGCTGATGGGGATTTTAGGAGATTATTTCGGATTAAAAGGCGCAATTCTGGTGGTTCCCGCTTGCCTTGCGCTCTTTTCGGCTGTAATTTACTGGGAGTGCTGGATATTGGAAAAAAGAAGAAAGAAGAATATATGACTCGCCGCTGTACGGCACAGCTAAGAAAACTGAATAACAATCTGGTGCGGGACACAATGCTCGCGCGGGACGCCTGGACCAAGGAGACTCTTGCCGCGGCGACCGGGCTGAGCCAGTCCACCTGCCATAATATCCTGATGGCAATGCTGAAAAGCGGGGAAGTTGCCGAATTGCCGCTGGCGGCTCCGGACGGGGGGCGCCCGGCACGCAGGTTTCGCTACTGCCGGGAACATGTTCTGTTTGCACTGGTGCTTCTGCAGTGTGAAAAACATCAGAAGAGCATTTCCGTAATCATTGCGGACACGGGAGGAGAAATCCTGCAGCAGGAGAAAAGGTTTGCAGAAACGGTAACTCCGGATCTGCTGTTCAGAATGACGGCTGCGGCAATAAAGGACTACCCGTCCGTCAAAGCAATCGGCATTTCATACCCGGGAGTGGTCCTGAATGGAAAGACCAGCTGCTGGAGCGATATGGAAGAACTTTCCGGAATCGATCTCGCCGCGAAACTGCGAATGCATTTTTCTCTGCCGTTCGTGATCGAAAACGATGTAAATCTGGCTACATGGGGATATGCCGGAAAACATGAAAAAGAGACAAGTTGCCTGGCATATATCGCATTCCCTCCCGGCGGCAGTCTGCCCGGATGCGGGCTGGTGCTGGACGGACGGCTCTTCCGCGGCTACCGTGGTTTTGCCGGCGAGGTGCTGTATATTCAGAATCAGAGCTGGCAGGAACAGCGGAAGAAAATGAACTCCCCGCATGGGGCAGCGGAAATGGTACTCCAGATGCTGCGTCCGGTTACGGCTCTGCTTGACCCTGAACGCATAGTGGTCGCCGGAGGCAATATTCAGCAGAGCGATATCCGTTACATTCAGGAAAAATGCGGTTCCATGGTCAGGAGCGATTTCCTGCCGCGCCTGTTTTTTCAGCCGGATTATTCACCGGATAATTTTTCCGGACTGCTTGATCTCGTCCGGAAAAAGCTCCATTCCGAGTTGACCGGCTGACAAGACTCCGCTCCTTAACTCCGACTTGAAAAGGAAAACCGTGCAGAAAAACGCCGACGGACTCCCGGAACGGTGTACAGTAAAAAACAGAAAAAATCAAATCATGAAAAGACAACCATCTGCAAATCCCTGGAAAACAATCTCAAGCAAATATCTGTTCCGTCAGCCGTGGCTGACAGTCCGATGCGAAGAAGTCGAACTGCCCAATGGGCGGAAGATCCCGGATTACTATATTCTTGAATACCCGGAATGGGTCAACGTTATCGCGATTACGGCAAACGGGCAGTTCATCTTCGTTCATCAGTATCGCCACGGACTGCGACAGTCTTTCTATGAAATCCCTGCCGGCGTCTGCGAAAAAAGCGACCATTCACCCCTGGATACGGCAAAGCGCGAACTCCAGGAGGAAACCGGCTTCGGCGGCGGTGAATGGACGGAATTCATGACTCTGTCCGCAAATCCGACCAGCCAGACGAATCTTACGCACACCTTTCTTGCCCGTAATGTAATCCCTGTTTCCAGTCAAAAACTGGACCCCGGAGAACATCTGACCATCCATCTGTTCTCTCCTGACGAAGTCCTGGAACTGCTTTTGAATGGAAAAATCGTCCAGGCGCTTATGGCTGCACCGCTCTGGAAATACTTTTATGAAAAGCGACAGGAAAAACATATGGCGCAGTGACTCCGAAAGCATCTCATATCAAATCAGGAAAAGACAAAAAATGTGGAATGACAAATTCAAAGGTCTGTGCTGCGGGGCACTGGCGGCAATGGCTTACGGAATGAACCCTCTGTTTACGCTTCCTCTGTACAAAATGGAAATGAGTCCGGACACGGTGCTCTTCTACCGTTATTTTTTCGCAATGGCCCTGCTCGGCATCCTCATCCGCTGGAAAGGAGGCTCCTTCAAGCTGTCCGCAAAGCAGATTTCACTGGTTGCCGCAGGGGGATTTCTGATGGCGCTCTCCTCTCTCCTTCTTTTTTTGAGTTATAAGAAAATGGATGCCGGAATCGCGTCAACGCTTCTCTTCATCTATCCGGTGATGGTCGCTGTCATCATGGCTGTATTTTTCCATGAAAAGGTTACGTTTTCCACAATTCTCGGAATTCTGGCGGCATTGACAGGCGTCTGCATCCTCTACAAAGGCGGCGACGGACAGCCATTGAACTTCACCGGGCTGGTTCTGGTTCTGTTTTCGGCGTTGAGTTACGCATTGTATATGGTGGCTGTCCGCGAGACCGGAATGAAGAATATTTCTCCGGAACTCCTGACCTTTTATGCGCTGGTTTTCGGACTGCCGCTGTTTCTGATCCGGATGAATTTCGGGCTTGAACTGCAGTGGATTCCGTCCCTTTCAGGCTGGGGCTGCGCAATTGCCCTTGCGATTCTGCCGACCATTGTCTCCCTGCTCCTTATGACGGTTGCGATCCGGATCATCGGCGCAACCAAAACGGCAATTCTCGGGGCGTTGGAGCCTGCCACGGCGGTCTGCTTCGGAGTAATGCTGTTCGGGGAACAGCTGACACTGCGCCTTGTAATCGGAATCATCGTCATTCTGGCGGCAGTCACCATCGTTGTCACGGGGAAGCAGATATCGGCCCGTTTTCCCCGTTTCTGCCAGAAACATTACCTTGCCCTGATCCGCAGAACCCGCTGACGGGAACCCCGGCGGAGACCGATGCGGAAATCAGAAAACAATCAGGAAGGATCAGGATAATATCTCATCCCGGAACCGGGTTCCGGCTCCGGGCATCTTTCATACAGGGAATCGCAAACGCAGGAAGTCGTGCAGGAGCATGGGCCAGTCGGTCTGGATCACGTTGAAGCCATGCTCCACAAGCCAGCCCCAGTTCGCCGCGGGATCGGCAGTGATCGCGCCGTCATCATCATGTCCGGCGGCAAGCATACAGTTCCCGAGGGTGATTGCGTTGCACCACAGAAAAGAACCGTCCATTTTCAATTCCGCCTGAAACGCGGGATCAAGAAACGGATGATCCTCCGTCTCGAACAGCAGCTCGCAGCCGACCATGTTAACCCGATACTTCCTCACAGTTTCAAGTTCGTCCGCCGTTTTCATGATCGGCATATACATGAAAGGCGTTTCACAACGTTCCAGATACGCCAGATATTCTTCAGACACGGGAGTTTTGATGATCGCCTGATCCGCCATGCCGAAATGTTCCACCAGAGAAAGCGTTTTCTCCCAGTGGAACCACGCACGGTCGATATTGATGAGTCCGCAGCCCTTCAGTCCGCAGAGCACATCCCCGAAACGATTGACCGGTTCCGACGGAACGTCATTTGAATTGCGGTAAATCAGACGGTCCACCTCGTGCGACGGCAATTCCCGGATATTCACATCTTTCTCCAGAAGATATTTTTCCATATCGTCATGAAAAGCATAGAGAACCCC
>DXVA01000087.1:4832-11069 GCA_019408975.1 Lentisphaeria bacterium
GAGAACCCCGTCGGAACTGGCGCTGACATCCACTTCCGCGATATCTCCCCCCATCCGCCAGACGGCTTTCAGTCCTTTCAGGGTATTCTCCACGATATTCCCGCAACGGCATCCCCGGTGAACGGCGATCAATACTTTTTTTGAATTCAAAACACCATTCAGGCGCCGTCGCACTGCCATGCAATCCATCATTTCCGCACCCTTTTATTCCAACTCGTAAAGCGCCGCGTCATCGAAAATGACTCCGCCCGTTCCATCTTCCACCGAGAGCATGGAAACCATCTTATAAGAATCATCCGGGACAGTCGCCACGATCTTCGCAGAGAACCAGCCGTCTTTTTCCGGAAGGACAAACAGGGCGGCTTCGTCACGGTTCGTATTGTTCCAGATGCCTTTCTTATTCTGCCAGCGAATCCTGAGAACCGGCGTGACGTTCCCGGTTTTGCAGCGAGCCGTCAGCAGATAACGCTGTCCCGGCTTGACGGCGCGTTTCTGCATGAGACATGCATTGGATGACTTTTCCACGGCGGCACCCCTGGAACCGTTCACTCCATCCCCGTCCAAAACACGGCATGTGCCTTTCGATGCACGGCTCTGCCAGAACGACCATCCCGGCACATTCTGCGCCGTCTTCCCGCGCTGTTCAAAAGAGGGATTCTTCAGCAGATTCGGCAGGCTTTTTTCCGCAACGACCTTTTCCGCATAAACGGCGGGCTCATGCGCCAGACGGACCGCCTCGGTCACTCCCGGAGCCTTTTCCTCCCAGCGGGCTCCCGGTTTATCGCCTTTTCTCGGCCACCAGCAGCCGCGTTCGCCCCATGTCCAGGCATACTCGTCGGCAACAGAAAAGGCAGACACCAGATTTTTGTGAAGCAGCGCCACGCGATCCGTTTTTTCCGGGGAAAGCAGCTCAAACCATACACGCCCTTTCTGTGGAATCAGGTAAGCGTCGAGATAAAACGCAGGGGCAAGCTGGGTCTGCATCCGCGCTTTCCGGCAGTTCGCCTTGTCAACCAGGCGCATCAGCAGAAAATCGTTCTCACAGCGCAGACGTTCATAATCTTTGATATCATTCGCCTTGTAGCCGAACTCCTCGTTTCCGTCGACGATCTTCGCTTCCGGCGGCAGGCGGTCATAAACGCCGTTCATGAAAGGGACTGCAAGACTGTATTCCCCGACAGGCGTCTCAGGGTGCATCATACATTTGCGGGCAACGGAAAGCCAGTAAAAACAGAAGAACGTCTGAGCCGGATATTCTTTGAAAATCGCATCGGCAAACTCGCGTCCGCGCTGACGGACTTTGCGGATCGTATCTTCGCGGGAATGTCCCGACTCAGGGCTCCATGTGAAGAGCTGGCGATTATACATCTCCGCATCGAACGCCAGACCTTTCAGCCCGCATTCGCGTGCAATCCGCGACATGATCGCAAAATTGTTGCAGACCGCCGCCCAGTCCGAGTCGGAAAACCAGTCCACAGCCCCCGGAGAAACACTGGTGCGGATGAAATTATCCGTCAATTTCCTGAATTTCGTTGCTTTCAGATCCTTTACGGCATCCGCAAACCACTCATATTTCCACGGGATGCTGCTGAAAATCGTATTGTGCCTGGCGATGATCTTCTTTCCCTGGTATTCCCCCTTCCCCACAACGTGAATCCCGAGCCCGTCGTAAGGCGCATATGCTTCAATTGTTTCAATGTTCTCCCTCAGAAATTCCGTTCCCGGACTTGCCCAGCTGAACTCAATCAGCTTCGTCTTCACAGGCTTCCAGTAATCGGGAAGCGGCGTTTCGGCACAAAATACGGACACGGACAGAAAACATCCCGCCAAGAAAATGAACCGTTTCATTTTCAGAACTCCTTTTCGTTGATTCTGTTAATCCCTTAATCTCTATACCATGGGGTCAAATCCAGATCCTGCCTGTTGTTCACCCCGATATGGCCATCCCCCCAGAGCATGTTCGCTCCGCCGGAATGCGCCTTGAAATACTGCACGGAAAGCACGCCGTTGTCAAGAAATACAATCTGCTGCGTATTTACGGAACTCAATACGGCACTGGCTTTCCAGTTGTCCCCCATGACAGGAATCGAAGACGGGCCGCAATTCTTCGCCTGACTGAGTTTTGCAATCCTTTTATCCCAGAAATCTTTCGTTGTCAACAGATTCTGATCTGCCCGCATTACCAGCAGAGAAACCGGATCAATTCCCATATTGTAGCCGTATCCCAGAATAAAGGGGCCTTTCAGGGCGACAATATAACCGTTCTTAGCAACCAGCGGATGATTCAATGAACTCGGGCAGGTGAAGAATTTCGCAGGGGCGCTTCTGATATTCGCTTTCGTAATGTGCGGCAGCTGATCCGCCCAGTTGGAACTGGGAGGCTCTTTAACTCCGGGCATCCCGAGCCCGGAACCTGCATGAACCATTTTTTCATGCCAACGCAATTTCTGCGCCGCTTCCTGATAACACGAGACTGACGGCAGCAGATAATCGTTGAAATTCGCGGAATATTCGTGCCAGAACATGCCCAGCTGCCGCAGATTGTTGGTGCAGGCAATACTTCGCGCCGTCTCCTTTGCCTTGTTCAGCGCCGGCAAAAGCATTCCGGCAAGAATCGCTATGATCGCTACAACGACCAGCAGCTCGATCAATGTAAAATTCTTTCTTCGCCTCATGAAAAACTCCTTTCACTTTTCATCTGTTATTGATTTTATGATGCCTATTCAAAAACCCGGATTGTCATATCCGGGTCATATTTTCTGACAACCGGACCGTCAGCCCTGCCGTTCAGCAGATCAAGCAGAAGGTCCACAGCTTCCTTCGCACCGGCCTGGCCGGTTGACAGAACCGTGCGCGGCGGCGGATTCTCAAGCTCCTGTCCGTAACGCTCCGACGCCACAAGAACCGGACGTGGAATCTCCGGATGCTCGCGGAAGAAAGTCTCCACGCCGGGGTAAGCATTCGCCGTCATATAGAGCAGATCCGGCACTGCAATCCCCTTTTTCAGCAGCACTTTCATCTCCAGATAGCCGTCTTCGTTTTCCTGCGTGATCACGGCGCTGGGTTCCAGCAGCAGACCGTGCCTGCCGGCAAACTCTTGAATCCCTTTCTCCTGTATCCGTGTGGACAAATAACGCGGGCTTCCCAGCAGAACGCCGATAGAATGAACCTCAAACTTTTCCAGCGCAGTCTTCAGAAGCCTCTCCACACCTTTCCTCTCATCGTCCATCACGACCATGCTTGCCGGCTGTGTCAGCTCAAAATTGCCGATCACGACAAACGGTTTGCCGACTTTGCCCAAAGCTTCCACAAGCTCATCGTCCACTTCACCGGAAACCAGCAGGCCGTCCAGCAGATCGAATAGCTGCGACGGCTCCACATTCACGCGGTAAGGCCGCAGCAGAATGTCATGCTTCAACTCCCCGGCATAGCGGCAGCAGTATTCAAACACCTGCCCGGAATGCCTGCTCAGGATCGAACTGCGGTGCGGATAAAATCCCAGACGGAAAATTCTTGCCGGAAGCTTGAAATCCGGATTCACAAAACTCCCGCACCCCACACTTGAAACCAGCAGTTTCTCCTTCACGAGCATTTCAAAGGCGGAAAGAACGACCTGCCGCCCCACGCCGAAACGCTCCGCAAGAATGCGGATCGAATCCAGCCTGTCACCGGGGGCAAGCCTGCCGCTGACAATCGCCTGCCGCAGCTTCCCCGCCACCTTCTGTGACTGTGTCACAATGCCGCCTGAAAGTTTCACCATGATATTTCATCCTTTTGCCTTCTTTATATATTATATGTCATTTCTATGTCATTTGCAAGAGGGTGAAATAAAAAAATCACAAATTAATTATAATCTGACGCCGCTGCAATCAAAATCAAACGGACAGTCCGCCGTCCCGGCGGGATGCAGGGACATTGCCCCGGCATCTCACAATATGAATTCCTTACGGCAGTTCCGCTTTATTTCTTGAGCATGGCTTCCGCAATGCGGATACCATCCACGGCGGAGGACATGATGCCGCCCGCCATGCCTGCGCCTTCGCCCGCCGCGTAGAAATTGGCAACGGAGGTCTCCTGTGTCTGCGGGTCGCGGTCAAACCGGACCGGGCTGGAAACACGGGTCTCAAGCCCGACCATCACTCCGTTGTCGATATAGCCTGGGACGACATTGTCGATGTGTTTGATCGCACGTCGGATCGCACGCTTCGAGGCTTCCGGAAGCAGGGAATCCACACGGAACTTACGCAATCCCAGCCCGTAGGAGCCGTCGTCGGGGAGCTCCCCGACCGTTCCGCGCATGAAATCTTCGGCGGTCTGCGCGGGGCACGTATAATCCCCGCCGCCCGCCTCGAACGTCTTCTTTTCCAGCATGTCGAGAAACGCAAACGCCTCCACCGGAGTCCGGAACTGCGAAAGGTCCTGGGCAGTCACGATCGCCGCATTCGCGAAGAAACCGTCGCGGTCGGAATTGTGCAAAGCCGCCCGCTGTCGGAGGTTGCCGGAATCAGTTCGCCTCCGGGGCACATGCAAAAGGTCGTTGCTCCGGCAATCGAACCGTTTGCATTCGGCTTCGATGCAAAACTGTATTCCGCACTTCCCAGCGCCGGCGGCGCTTTCCGCATACCGTAGCGGAGCTGGTTGATGAACTCCTGCGGATGTTCGATCCGGCATCCGACCTGAAACCCTTTCAGGGAAGATCTGACGCCCGCATTCACGAGATTCAGAATAAATTTCCTTGCGCTGTGCCCGCATGCGGATACGACCGCAGGCGCTTCAAGCGTTTCACCGTTCGCAAGAACAACGCCTTTGCAGACATTGCCCTTCATGAGGATGGTGTCGGCGCGTGTGCTCCATCGGAACTCGCCGCCAAGCGCGATGATCTCGTTACGGATCGCCGAAATCAGCAGCGGCAGTTTATCCGAGCCGATATGCGGGTTGCTGAAATAACCTATCTCGCGGGGAGCTCCGAACTTGATGAACGTATCTAGAATATAGCTGATGCGCCCGTCGCGGACCCGTGTGTAGAGCTTGCCGTCGGACCATGTGCCGGCGCCGCCTTCGCCGAACAGGAAGTTGCTCTCCTCGTTAAGTTTTCGCGTGGCATAGAAATCATCAATATCCTCATGGCGGCTGTCCACATCCTTTCCCCGTTCGAGAATGACGGGCCTGCACCCCGCCTGCGCAAGGATCAGCGCACAGAAAAGCCCGGCGGGCCCGGAACCGATCACGATGGGATTCAGAAGCCCGTTTTTACACTCGAAATTCGGGGTCCCGTTATCCATCTCCGCCGGTGCCGGAACCAGCGGATAAACCGCCTCGGCGCCGTCCTTGACAGTTGCGACAAGAGAGTAAATCAGTTTCAGGTCCGGCTTATGGCGGGCGTCGATACTGCGTTTGAGAATCCTGTATCCGAGGACGTCGGACGCCTTGATTCCGCATCTCGTGGCGATATAACGTTGGAGCTCATGGTCGATCGTCGCGGGCAATCCCTTGACATTAAGCGTAAGATTTTCCACTGATATTTTCATTTGATTCCTTTGAGCGGGGCAAGCCCGGCGGCAGCTCTCTTCCGATTGAGTTCCTGCCACAGGTCCGCATCCCTGAATATGATTTTTATAAGCCTGGAAGGGCTGATCCCATACCGTTCCGCGGTTCTCCTGACATCCCACCCGTCAAAAGCCAGATGATCCACCAGCACGGCGAGCCACGGCGCATAGGCATGAACGTTATGGACGGAAGGCACGTAAAACGGGTCGGCGACAGGACAATCCTCATCGACTCCGCAGCGAACCGTCATCGCGATCCGGAGACGCAGTTTTTTCAGCGCATTGGAGCGGTTCAGGACCTGGCTCCTGTTCCCCGATTCGGAAACCGAAACCCCGCTGGGAGTATGAACGAGCCTGACCGCGGAAGAAGTCTTGTTGACTTTCTGCCCGCCGTTTCCCGAGGCTTTATGAAAGTCCTGTATGCACTCGCGCAGCAGGTGTTCATCATCCTCTTCGAGCCAGCTGTTTCGCAATATATTCATTTTTTGTCCTGATAGAAGAAGATAAATTTAATTCTCAATTTGATTTATTCAAGTATGAAGTTATATTTTCTTTTATAATAGAAACGGAGGGGGAATCCGAAGTATATTACCGCTTCGGGCAGGAAGCCCGGCAAGTCATCAAGGAAATCAGATCAAAAGAAGGAGTCTCGTTTTATGTATGACGAAAACTATCAGGTTGGAAGCCGCAC
>DXVA01000087.1:11079-14014 GCA_019408975.1 Lentisphaeria bacterium
AATGTTTACTGGTGGATGACCTTTGCGCTGCTGGTCAGCGGCGTCACGGCATGGGCTGTGGGCACATCCGCGGAACTCAGCAGAATGGTATTCCAGAACAAGGGCATTTTCATTATCCTGATTCTGGCGGAACTCGGCATGGTGTTCTGGATTTCGGCGGGAATCAACAAAATGCAGGCGGCGACCGCAACCGCGCTGTTCATCGCATACGCAGTTCTGAACGGCATCACTCTGTCATTCATCTTCCTGGCTTATTCGATGGGATCGATTGCGATGACATTCGCCGTGACGGCAGGGACTTTCGGCGTCATGGCGCTCATCGGCACAACGACGAAAAAAGACCTGACCAGCATGGGAAATCTTCTTTTCATGGCGCTTATCGGACTCATCATCGCATCCATCGTAAACTGGTTCTGGGCGAATTCAACGCTTTACTGGATCGTAACTTACGCAGGTGTTCTGATCTTCGTCGGGCTCACCGCCTTTGATGCGCAGAAGATTAAAAACATGTATCTTGCGGCGGGAACCGATGACTCCGAAACCGTCAGGAAAATTGCCGTGCTCGGCGCTCTGACGCTGTATCTGGACTTCATCAACCTGTTCCTCTATCTGCTCCGTATTTTCGGAGGCAGAAGAGACTGACCGGTCCGGAAAAGACGAATATTTCCGTCTGATTCAATCAGGACGGCAGACTCGATTTTCCGGGATGCAGGCAGTTTCCGCCTGCCGCAGAATGTGAGGGCGCGCAACCCTCGCATTCTTTTTCCGGCGGCGGTTTCGTGCTTGACACAGCCAATTCACACAGTCGGTTCACTGCTGCAAAGCGCCGGATTACCGGATATTTTCATGACCTCATTCTCCGTTTTCCCTCTTGTCTCTGATAAAAATTCTTCCGGCATTTGATTTTTCAAAAAGATATTGGTATATTGGTCCCGTAAGGAGATCAACATTATGAATAAAATGCTTTTCACTTTTTCCGTCATCCCCGCCTTTCTT
This sequence comes from Lentisphaeria bacterium, assembly GCA_019408975.1. Lineage (GTDB taxonomy): Bacteria > Verrucomicrobiota > Lentisphaeria > Victivallales > UBA1829 > UBA11452. Next base: position 12,076 of record DXVA01000087.1, read on the forward strand.
CTGTTCTGCGCCTGCACAAGCCCGTCCGGCAAGGACCTTGCATCCCGGTACAATGCGGAAGGGAATTACGACGCGGCAGCCCATGCCGCAACCGAGGGGCTCAGAAACGGGGAAAAGGACCCGTGGCTCTATCTTCAGCGGGCGCAGGCGTATTTCGCTCAAGGCAAACAGAAGGCGGCTCTGGCGGATGCGGATACTGCCGTGAAGGAAGCGCCCGAACTGGCGGCGGCAAGACTGATCCGCGGCATGCTCCGCGAACAAAGCGGCGACTATGACGGCGCCATCGCGGATTACCAGAGTGCATTGAAGCTCAAATTTGAGATGAAGAATCCCGATCTCGCACGGTCCCGCACAATCTGCGCGCTCGCAAAACTCCTCTATTACAAAAAGGATCGGAAACAGGCGGCGTTGAGCATGATGGAAGATCAATATAAACTCAACACACGCGATGTGCGCGTGCTTGACACCTACGCATGGCTTCTTGCGCATTCCGGAAGCGGTTCCGCAAAAGCGCTCGCCCTGGCGGAAGGCGCGGCGGAATTCTACCCGTCCGCTCCGACGCTGGAGACCCTGGCTTATGCGCAGGCTGTGAACGGAAAATGGCGCGAGGCGATCAGGACACAGGAGAATGCGATCCGCCATGCCGCCGGACTTCCTCAGGGAGAACCCTACGACAGTTACCGGAATACACTTGGCAATGCGCTTCGTTTCTACCGGATTTCCCGGCTGCCCCAGCCGACGGAACGTCTGCTCTGGATTCAATAAAAACAAGGAGTCCGTATGCTCAGACATATCATTCTGCCGCTTGCCGCCGTTTTCTGCGGCGCCTCATGCAGCCTCAATGCCGCGGAAAACGACACTCTGGAAAAAATGTTCTCCAACATCTCGATTTTCCGCAAAGATACCGTTCAGAAGAAAAACGACAAGGCAAATACAAAATCCGTCCGCTATCTCGGCCCGCAGAAGCTCTTCTTCACGGTTTCCGTTCTGAATCCGGCGGGGAAGGACATCACGGAGGGAGCCGCTTCCGCAGAACTGAAACAGGCTTTCGCGCAGGCGGTCGAAACGCAGAAACAGCTTCATAAAGGGCTCACGGCAGAAAAAACGGAGACACTTTCCCTACGCTGTCTGGCAGGCAGAAAACTGACGGGTATTTATACCGTATTGACTTATACGGACAACAATCTGCCGCATCACATCTGCATTTTCATGGCAGGTTATCGCGGAAATCTTCTCAAAGTGGAGTTCGCGCCTGCGGTTCCTTTGAAGCTGGAACCGCAGGATAAACTGTTCCGCGCTCTTCTGGAACAGGCAAAGGCGAATTTCTACACCGGCGAAAAAACCAATGTGCCGCAAAGCATCAAGAATACCATTGTGCGCGCAGTCAGGGCGCTGGAGGAAAATCCTCTGGAAGCGGGCAGTGTGGCGGCACAGGCAATCCGCAAATTCACGGACGACAGTCCCGATGTTTTCGTCATGATTCAGGAAAACGACATGCCGTGGCTCCCAAAGCTGGTGAACGGGACGCCGAAAGAAAAGAAATATCTGAATCTGCTTCTGGCGTCCTTCATGGGAGGCAATGTGCGTGCACAGCTGGAACAGAACATCTGTCAGGACATGCGTGACGCCGGGCTCGCATCCATGAAGAAAACCTATGCAGAAATCAGAGAAGCCGATCGGTCATTTCAGCTCAAAGAGCTTGAGCAGGGGTTAAAACAGTAAACCGGAAAGACGGCAAGTTCCTTTGCCGGAAAACAGATGCCTCTCCCCTGCCGCAGTGTGAAGATTGCGTATCCTTCACTTTTTTCCGCCGAACCAACACAAGCGGAAACTGGTATTCCCCTTTCCAAAATATAGCTTCCGTTTTCTAGCGGACAGCTTTGCTTCCTTCCATGTTAGGTTTTGTCAAGCTACTTTTGCAACTTTTTCCTGTTTTTCT
>DXVA01000088.1:0-3783 GCA_019408975.1 Lentisphaeria bacterium
CCTATATGGAAAAGGTTCTCGCCGACAATGCGCTTGACGAACTGGGCAATCAGCTGATCCTGCCGCTGTTCGGCAGTTATTCGCAGGAAGAAAAAAGCGGAGGCAACGACATTCTGCTGAATCCGGTTCGGGAACTCCATGCCGATACGCCGTGGAAAATCGAACGCAGAATGGGACTCCTTCAAAAGACCGCCACCCTGATGCTGGAATTTGAACGCCGTTTCACCCTCTCATTCACCGGTGCGGAGGCGATCGGGTGCAGCGGCGACCTGCAGTTCATCCGCCTGAAGCCTCCCGAAAATATCCCCGTCTGCCAGGACGATCTCCTGAACATTTTCACGACGGCGCGGGGATGCCTGCCGGCGTATTCAAAGTCGATTACTATGACGGAGAACAGATCATCGGAAGCCTCGGCAAAAATATCGGGGCAGACCTGCTGAAAGATCCGGCGGCTTACACGGGAACACTCCAGCGCGGTCCCTCGGAGCTTTATCTTCAACAACTCAGGCAGATGCAGGAAGACATCGAAACGTGCCAGCCGCAAGGCGTCTCCGGCGTAATCCTCGGAACCGAAAAAGCCACATTCCAGTTTCCGGATGAAGCATCCCCCTCTCCGCCGCAGCAGGATTCAGCACAAGCCTTTGCATGGAACACGGCGGCTCATACCACAAACCGCCTTCTTCTCATTCAGGGACCGCCGGGGACAGGCAAAACCCACGTTCTTGAAAGGATTGTCCGCACCCTCAGCAGGGATCAGGGACAGCGTATCCTGATTGCGGCAACCTCTCATGCGGCTGTCGATAATATCTGCCGCCGAATCCCGGACCTGCCGTATCTGCGCTGCGGACGCGTTGCGGAAAGCATCGCCCGCGACATCGCGGAAAAACACTGGATCGGCATTCCCGGAATCTACGGCGAAGTTTACAGAAGCTGCAACGGCAAAGGCATCATTTTTGCGGGAACCCATGCGACGCTCCTGAAAGATGCCGTAATCCAGCGTGAAATCGTCCGTCACGGCTTATTCGATACTCTGCTCGTTGATGAGGCGGGAATGGCAAATGCGGAGGAGACTCTGCTCTGCACCCGTCTTGCGGCGCGTGCCATTCTCCTCGGAGACCACCGCCAGCTGCCGCCGTTTCCGCGTCCGGCGCCGGTACTGAACCTTCTGTTCGGTGAAGAGGAGGAAGGAACTCCGCTTCATGAATCCAGGGCGATGGTGACATGCAGCGCGATGGAATGGCTCATCCGATACCGCAGATGCCCTGTCATCGTCCTGAACAAATCCTACCGGTGCAGGAATCCGCGCCTGCTGCGCTTCGCATCAAGCATGTTCTACGGAATTTCCCTGCACCCGGACCGCAATTCGGAGTATTACCGTCTTTCCGCGCCGGAACGGGAAAAGAAATACCCGCCCTCCACCCTGCGCTGGATCTCCACCTCAAACACTCCTTATCATGCAAGACGTGAGCTCCTTGATTATACCTCCGGCAGACCGGGGCTCTGCAACCCCTGCGAGAAACGTCTCTGCATACGGGAATTTGAAAATCTCCTGAAGAAATACCCGCTGCACGAGATATCCCTCATCTCTCCCTACAATCTTCAGATACGGAAACTCAGGAATGAACTGTCACGGAAATTCAGGCACCGTTTTCCGGAAGAGGAGTGGAACAGATTCCTGTTCACGCGCGTTTCAACCATCGACAGTTTTCAGGGCGGGGAAAGCGATGCGGTCATCATCAGTTACGTCCGCAGCAACACCGGCGCCGGAATCGGTTTTACGGATAATCCCAACAGAATCAATGTCGCCTACACCCGCTGCCGGGACGAACTCGTCATCATCGGCGATCTCGACTGCCTGAAGAATCAGGACAAAAACGGGATTTTCCCGCAAATGGAACGCGCATTTCTGCGGGACGGCGAAATTATGGATGCGGAATTTTTCGCACATTCCGACGCTTCTGCCCTCTAGCGCCTCAAAAACAGCGAAGAAGGGCGAAAACTCACTGTCCGCGGCTGTGCCGTTCCGGGCGCCTTACGCGGCTTTTCCCCCAGAGATTCATCAAAAACCGGCTTCAAAGTATTTTTCATTTTCCGTGTTTTCCAGTCAGGAACCCTGTTGCCGGATGCAGATGCCTTACAATGCGTTCTCCTTCGCCAGCTTCAAGCGGTAGCGGACAAAAGAGTGTCCATCCAGCAATACGGTATCCTCCCGGGCGAACCCCAGTTTTTCAATGGCATTCCGGTTCTTCCTGATTACGGGGAAATGGACGGTCACCTCCTGAATTTCCGGAGAGCGGGCAATCTCATTGATCAATGCCCTGAAAACGTTCCCGCCCATTCCCCAGAACTCCGGAAACAGCACCAGAGCCAAATCCGGTTCGCCGTTTTCCGGCTGCAATCCGCCCCAGCCGGCAAACTCGCCGCCGATTACAACCGCATAGGGTCCGTAATTACATTCCTCCCAGCACTTCTCCTTCGATTCAACCCACGCTTTTGCAGAATCCGCATCGGCAGGCTCCCCCGCAAGAGGCATCAACGCACGGACTTCAGAATGATTCAGCAGAGAAACAATTTTCTCAATCTCTATTTCAGCAAGATGTTTCAGTTGAACGGATTTATTCACAGTATCTCCTCGATTTCGCATTTCAGCAGACATTCCCCCCGCAAGATATATCATTTATGTACCATACTCTATCCGCACAGATTTGTCAAACAGCCTGAATACGTCCGGAGCACTCCTCGGAGAACACCTGTCTCTTCCGTTTTCTGCGCCGTGGCGAGTCGGCGGAATCGCCCTCTTTTGAATCTTTGCCTCATGTTTTCTTGACTTTTCCCGGAAACCGTGTATATTTCTAAAAAAAGATATCGAGAGAGGGGGGCTCTGTGATGAAAGTATTTTATCCGTCTATTCTGTCAGCCGCCGTGGCTGCAACGTTATTGTGTTCCTGTTGCGGGGAAGATCCGCTTCGCGAACTGCCGCTGGGGATGATCGGCATTGAAGAACCTGTCGTGATCGAACCGTTCAAGACGCCGTTTCCCGCAAAGATCGATACGGGAGCCGATGTGGCTTCCATCGACGCGGAAAACATCAAACTGGTGAAACGCGGTGAAGAAAATATCGTGACCTTTACCATCAGACAACGCGGAACCGGAGAGGAACATCAATATGAACTGCCGTTGAAACGCAGAATATCCATCGTGCGGCACGGCAGGAAACCGCAGCCGAGGTACGTCGTCATGATGACGGTCAAAATCGGCAAGGTGACACTGACCCGCGAATTTTCCCTGGCGAACCGGAAAAATTTTGAATATCAGGTATTGATCGGGCGCAATATCATCGCCGGCACCGCCGCGGTCGATCCCTCCAAACGGAATCTGACAGGTGCATTATGACAACTTCGCATTCCCGGAAAAAAATCTATATCCTCGCCGGACTCCTGATTCTGATTGCAGCCGGAATCGCGGCATTTAAAATCAGCGTGCTTCATTTCTCTTTCTTCCGCACAGTGAATGCGGAACTCTGGGTGATGGAATGCAGGGTAAGGTTCGATGCAAACAACGGTCCCGTCAAGGCAACACTGTCGCTGCCGTATGAACTGCCGGGATATTATCTTGCCGCGACCAGCCAGACTCCGGGCTATGAATTTTCCGCCCAGGAGCGGAACAACCGGATTCAGGCTGTCTGGAAAGCCCCCGAACGGAGGGGACCGCAGACTCTTTCCTGCCAGATAACGTTTATCCCTGACGCCAGCGCAAAAGGCTCGGAGGAAGTTCCGCCGGAAG
>DXVA01000088.1:3793-6898 GCA_019408975.1 Lentisphaeria bacterium
CGGAAGTGCCTCCGCGCCCGCATTGGGCAAACGGGCAGAAACTGCTCGCAGAACAATTGATCAAAAGCGTTGATCCCGACGGCAGGATGCCTGCCGGGCAGTTTACCGAAAGACTTTTCAGGCAGATTCAGAAGAATGACAATCCGGCGGTCCCGATTCTGTTTGCTGACAGGCGCAGCGGTGCCCCGTTTCTTCATACGGTCCGGAAACTTCTGGCGATGAAAGGGATACCGTCACGCGAAGTCGAGGGCGTCTTTCTGACGGATAAACGCCGCCGCCAGTCTCCCGTCAACCAGATTGAGGTTTATTACGATGCGGCATATCACCGCTATGATCCCGCATCAGGGCATCTCAGTTACCAGAAAGACTTTATTCCTTTGCGTTACGGAGACGAATCCCTGTTTGAAATTACCGGCGGGCATCAGCCGAAACTGAGGTTTTCCGCATTGAAAACCAATATCAGCGCCGCCGGGCTGAACCGTCTGCGCGGAAGTTTCATCGAGCATTCATGGGTCATGGATATTGTCGGTTACGAACTGCCGATCTCGGAGCAGAATGTGTTCAAGCGCCTCGCCCTGCTTCCTCTGGCGGTTCTGCTGATCGTGATTGTCCGCAACATCATCGGACTGCAATCCATGGGGACGTTCATGCCGGTCCTGATCGCGCTTGCCTTTCTGGAAACGGGGCTGATTACGGGGCTGATCGCCTTCCTCCTGATCCTGACGGTCGGGCTTGCGGCGAGAACTCTGCTGACGAATATGAATCTGCTGATGGTTCCCCGCATCTCGGCGGTTGTGGTGATCGTGATCCTGCTGATGAAAGTAATCAGCGTTCTCTCCTACGCGCTGGGCTTCACGCAGGGACAGTCGATCACGTTCTTTCCCCTGATCATTCTTGCATGGACCATTGAACGCGCCTCCATGGTATGGGAGGAGGATGGAGCAAGAACGATGTTCCGGCAGCTTGCCGTCAGCCTGATCGCATGCATCCCCTGTTATTTCCTGCTGAACAGCGCTTACCTTCAATATCTGTTTTTCTCGTTCCAGGAGTTCAACCTGATCATTCTTGCCCTGATCCTCCTGCTGGGGACTTATACCGGATACCGCCTGACGGAACTGAAAAGATTCAAATCACTGGTGACGACATGTTCGGATCGATTCTGAATTATTTTGCATCCCCCGCCGCATTGAGGGATGCCGGAGTGCTCGGCATGAACCGGCGCAACCATGATTATATTGCCGCCTACAACAAGCGGAGATATTACCCGATGGTTGACGATAAGCTGGTCACGAAGGAGCTTGCCGTGAAGGTCGGGGTGCCGACTGCCGGGCTGATCGGAACAATCCGTTATCAGTATGAGGCGAAAAACTTCATGCGCATGACCGAGTGTTATCCGAGCTTTGTCATCAAGCCCGGGCACGGCAGCGGAGGACGCGGCATCCTCGTCATCAAAAGCCGCGACGGCGAAAACTTCCGCAAGGCGGACGGTTCCGTGATCGGCTACCAGCAGGTCTACTCGCATATCACCAATATCTTGAGCGGGCTTTACAGCCTGGGCGGGCAGATAGACTATGCGTTGTTCGAGGAGTGTATCTCATTTTCGGAAATCTTCTCGGATTTCAGCTATCAGGGAGTCCCGGACATCCGCATTATCGTGTTTCAGGGATACCCTGTCATGGCGATGATGCGCCTTGCCACGAAACTTTCAGACGGGCGCGCCAATCTGCATCAGGGAGCGGTGGGAGTCGGGTTGAGCATCCGCAGCGGCGAGCCGAGAAAGGCAGTTCTGCTGGATGAACCCGTCACACACCATCCAGACACCGGACGCGCTCTTTCCGAACTGGTGGTTCCGGAATGGGACAAACATCTGGAGCTTGCCGCCCGGTGCGCCAAGATGATCAAACTCGGTTACTTCGGCGCGGACATCGTCAACGACAGGGAAAAAGGACCGCTTCTGCTGGAACTCAATGCACGTCCCGGGCTCGGCATTCAGATCGCCAATCATGCAGGGCTGCGCTCACGCCTCGAACTGATCGAAAGCCTTCCGCCGAACGCCATGCTTTCCGTCAGGGAAAAGATCGAGTTTGCACAGACGCATTTCGACTGAAAGAAAAATCCGCCGGGAAATCCATTCCCTGATTGACAACTGCCGCAGAATATGCTACTCTATGGCAGACGGGAAAGGAGGCTCCGATGGCAGTTTTGCGAATTCTGGTTTACGGACTGGTACTGGGATTCTTCTATCTGCTCCTGCGGATTGTCCTGAAAGGGCTCGCCCTGCCCCGGAACCCGGAATCCGACGACCATTTCCGCCCGGGGAGCAGCAGTTGTCTTCCTCACTATTGGGCTCGCGGCAACATGCTTGATATCCCGGGGCGTTACAGACAATGGAGAGAACAGCAGGGACCGGAGGACATCCGCCCGGGATATGGTTTCACCGCAGCCGCTCTTTCCATGCTGTGGGCAGCATTTCTTTGTTTCGTATATTTTCAGTTGAACTTACCGAAGTCTTTCTTTTGGAGCGCATCCGGTATTCTTACCATCTTTTTCTTGCTGATTCTTCTCCTTGCCCGGAAGGAACGGAGAGGGAAATAAGCAGCCCTGCTTTCGGCAATGCGGAGTTTTACTTCCGTCCCATCAGGCGCAGAAGCCCTTCCAGAATCATGGTCGGATGGGGGGGGCAGCCGGGAATGTAGAGATCGGGTTTGAACAGCGTATCCGCACCACCCAGAGTTTCCGTGCTGTCCGCATAGATTCCGCCGGAAATGGCGCATGCGCCGCAGAGAATGACGAAAGAGGGTTTGGGAACAGCCTCATACGTCTTTTGCAGAGCAAGCAGCATATTGCGCGTCACGGGGCCTGTGACAAGAAGGCAATCCGCGTGACGCGGCGAAGCGACCACTTGAATTCCGAAACGCCCCATATCCCATGCCAGGGTGTTCAGCACATTGAAATCCAGTTCACACGCGGCACAGCCTCCGGCGGAAACCTGGCGGATTTTCAGAGAACGCCCGCAGAACTTCTTGAACTCTCCGTTTTCCGCCGGTTCCGGCGCATAGGGCGAACCGTCGCAGAACAGAGACTCCCGTTTCACCGCTGCGACGG
>DXVA01000088.1:6908-8417 GCA_019408975.1 Lentisphaeria bacterium
ACGGCATGTTCCTTTGAAAAACGGATTCCGCCGTCGCAGACATCACGGCATTTCCCGCAGAAAATACATTTTCCGAGGTCAAGCCGAATTCCTTTTTCGCATTTTGCAATTGCATCGGCAGGGCAGATTTCAATATAACGCTCCTGCTGCGCCCGGCATTTCTCCTGATCAATCACGGGACGTCCGAGAAAGCGTTCCGGCAACTGCGGCGCCTTGTCCGGAAAAGTTCCGGTCCGGTATCCCTGAACGAATCTTGCTTTGAATACACTGAACATGATGATGACTCCTCAAAGATCGTGTCCGCAGTAGGACAGGTTGAAACTTTTATTGCAGATGGGGAAGTTGGAAATCTGTTCCCCGCGAAGCGCAAGCGCGAGCCCGAACCAGTTGTGAAACGACGGATCGACGATCTTATAACGCCTGAATTTCCCGTCCGCCCCCGTCACAGCCGTATGGCACATTTCGCCGCGCCATGCCTCCACAAGCGAAACGGCAATCGAATCCGGCGCGATTTCGCCGGGCGATTCCGTATGAATCCTGCCGGCGGGCAAAGCCTCCGCCAGTGCCCGGACAAATGCTTCCGATGCCTTGATTTCCTGATAACGCACTTTCGCCCTTGCAAAGACATCGCCTCCGGAAACTTCCGCTCCCGCCGGGTGGTTCCTTTCATAGAAACCGTATGGATGGCTCCGCCGTATGTCGAGAGCCGCACCGCAGGCGCGTGCCGCGACTCCGACCATGCCGATCGCAGAGCAATCCTCCGCCGATACCGTCCCCGTATTTTCCAGACGGTCCAGAACGGACGGCGCATCGAACATCAGTTCCAGAGCATTCATGAGCTCCGGACGAATCCTGTCCAGCCATGCGGCAAGTTTTGCAATGCGTTCCGGTTCAAGATCATACCGTATTCCTCCCGGCAGAATCAGCGTGCGCCCGAAACGGTTCCCGCAGAATTCCGCGGTCATATTCAGGTATTCTCCGCGGATGCGCCCGCAATAGGACGCCGTGGGAAGAAACGCCACATCTCCCGACAACGCTCCGAGATCGCCCACATGGTTTGCGATGCGTTCCAGTTCCAGGGCGAACGCTCTCAATGCCTGCGCCCGTTCAGGCGGGCATGTGCCGGTCAGGGCTTCGAGTATCCCCGCGTAAGCGGAAGCCGATGCGATGGTGCTGTCTCCGGCGGCGGTTTCCATGAAATGAATCGTCCGTTTGCCGGGACCGCCGATCAGCATCTTTTCAATGCCGCGGTGCTGATAACCGAGTTCGATTTCAAGGGAGTAGACATCTTCCCCCATACATTGAAAACGGAAATGTCCCGGTTCGATCACGCCCGCGTGAACCGGTCCCACCGCGACCTCATGGGAAGCGGAGCCTTTCATTGTAAAATAATCCGTCACTCCGGCGACCGGACTGCCGGTGCGTCCCCATGCATCGGGCGCACCATTCAGAGTCTTGTGGAACCGGATCGGCTTGAGCCAGGGATGCCCCTGCGGAATGATGCCGGAC
>DXVA01000088.1:8427-13881 GCA_019408975.1 Lentisphaeria bacterium
GTTCGGCAATTTCACGCTCGAACCAATGAAACTGCGGACACTCTTTTGTCAGAGACTCATAAGAGGATTTGACGAATGCCGAAGTCAGATAAAGGGAGGAGGATGCATCATCGGCAAGCACGGCGATCAGTCTCTGCCCCTCTTTTTCATGCAGCGCGAAAAAGGACGACACCCGCATTTTCTTTTCCGCGACCGCCTGAATCAGCGCTTTGCGGAATTCGGAAAACTCCGGGCACGGCAGGGAAGCCAGCGGCGCCGCAGTGCAGTTTTTCAAAATCAGAAACGATGTGTTCATATCAGAGTCTCCCCGTATTCAGTATCCAGAGAAGCATTGTACCGGATACCAGTGCAATGACGACGGCGCAGAACGGCATAACCCATAATCTTTCCGCCTGCTTTGCCGGAAACGATGTTTTTTCCAGTGTTTCGCTTTTGCCCATTGCCATCCGCAGGCACGCCATCGACATTCCGGCGAAAACGGCGAACAGCAGAACGAGCACCGCGGCGCCCAGCCAGAGCGGGGCATCGCGCACCAGCAGGAATTCCGTAACGAACAGCGGCGACGGCGGAGTGCCGCAGATCAGCAGCACTCCGATGATCCAGATTACGGCATTTTTCGGTATTGTCCCGAGCATCCCCCCCACTGCGGAAACGGAACGTGTCCCATAGGCAAGCAGAATATTGCCCGCCGTAAGAAAGAGCGTCATCTTGATGATGGAATGCCCGCAGAGATGGAACATGGTGACGCTCTCCGCTCCGATTCCCCAGAGAATGACGGCAAGCCCCATATGTTCCACGCTGGAATATGCCAGCATCCGCTTGAAATCGCTCTGCCGTATGATGAAGAACGCTGCAACAGCCAGAGAAAGAAGTCCAAGCGTGATAAGCAGCCCGTTGCAGAACGGTTTCAGCACATCCGGCGTGATCGTGCAGAAACGGATGATCCCCAGAAAAGAACAGTTCAGCAGGGAACCGGAAAGAAGCGCGGAGACGGTTCCCGGCGCCTCGCTGTGCGCATCGGGAAGCCATGTATGGAACGGGGCAAGCCCCATTTTTGTGCCGTAGCCGACAAGAATGAAGATGAATGCCGCCTTGAACCAGCCGGGATGAAGCTGTCCCGCGTTTACCCGCAGCGTATCGAAGTTCAGCCCCAGCGCCCCGGATGCAGTCTGCCCCGCGACTCCGGTGAGCATCGTGCCGAAAAGCGCAAGCCCGATCCCGACGGAACAGATCAGCAGGTATTTCCACATTGCTTCGAGGGAATGAGGCGACCGGTGGAAACAGATCAGCGGCGCACTAACAAGCGTGGTGGCTTCCACCGCAACCCAGAGCAATCCGAAATTGCGCGAACAGATCACCAGCGTCATCATGCTCAGAAAAGCCAGAAGGCACGGCAGGAAAATGTGTTCCTTGAGCAAGCCCGACTCATGAGCGGTACCGTTATGCGCCCGATCTTCATCCACCGCTTCCTCGGCGGGAAGCCAGACCAGAGTATGAACGGAAACAATCAGGAAAAGCAGGCTTGTGATGCTCAGAAAAACCATGCCGAGCGTATCCAGCCCCAGCAGTTCGGCGCCTTTCCATGCGAAAGAAAGTTCTGTTGTTTTTCCGGCATCCAGCATCGTAAATGCAAGCAGCGTCAGCATGGAATGAAGCGCCGCGCCGACAAGCAGGATGAGACGGACCACTCTGCGCATGTTTTTTGCAAAATACGCAAGAACCGCCGCCGCGAGCGGGACAAGAATCAGAAGCAGGGCAATCATTGTTCCACCTCCTCGAGTTCTTCCTTTTCGGGCATGGTCCAGTCGCCGAGCTGGTTGAGCCGGTTGGAATCGATATGCTGGAATTCCCTGCTGATCTGGAAAAGGGCGATTCCCATGACGAAGACCAGCACGAATACGTCAAGCAGAATACCGAGTTCCACAATCAAGCCGTATTCCAGCATCATCCCCGTGCCGAAAATCGTGATCCCGTTCTCGAAGATCAGGAACCCGATCGCCTGCGTGATCGCTTTTTTCCTTGCGATAATGATGAAAAGCCCGGTCAGCATCGTTGTGAACGCCACTGGCAGGGAAAGACGGGAAACCGAATCGGGCACGAGATCAAGCCGGGCGCAGAACCAGAAGGAAATCCCCGCCGCAAGCAGAATCAGGAACAGCGAGGCGGAATAACCGATGAAAGGTTCCAGTTCGCGGCGGACGTTCGCCTGCCGCATCGCGCGTGTCAGCAGATACGGAAGCAGAATCCCCTTGATCAGCAGATTGGCTGCCGCGACAAAGATCATCTGCCCATGAGGCGGCGATGCCGCCCAGTCCCACATGATCAGCGGCAGCACTCCAAGCATGACTCCCTGAAAAGCAACAATCTTGATGCAATGGAACAAACGGCTGGCACAGGCGAGGAACAGATCCGTCCCCAGAAGTGCGGCGAGTATGATTTCTGTGAATCCGGTCATTTTACCACCCTTTCAAAAACAAGCATGAATATGATTGCGACAATGGAGATGCAGAGCGCACCGCTCAACAGCTGCGGCACTTTCAGGAAACGGAAGCGCGCCATGACGGATTCCACAAGCCCGATCAGAATCGCGGTCAGGAAAACCGCACAGAAATAAAGCAGCATGTTCAGCGGTCCGGCAAACGCCTCCAGCGGCAGCACCAGCATCACAAGGAAAGACGCAAGCAGCCATAACTTCAGGGCGGAGCCGTAAAGAATCAGCGCAAGATCGGGTCCCCCGTAATCAAGAATCATGGCTTCGTGAATCATGGTCAGCTCAAGGTGTGTTTCAGGATCGTCGAACGGGACACGGCAGGCTTCGGAAAGCATCACGAGGAAAAAGGCGAGTGCGATCAGGAGCATCGAGGTTCCGCAATGAAACCACGCCGTCGAATCAAACCCGTTCAACTGCCCGGAGAGCGTGAAGCTCCCGGTCAGCACGACGAGAAATCCGGCGATGCACAGGAACGCGCCCTCCGCCAGCGCGGAAAACTGAACCTCGCGGCTCGCCCCCATTCCCTCGAAACTGGAACCGGTATCCAGCGCCCCCAGCACCGTGGCGGCGCGGGAGAAACCCAACAGGTAGATGAACAGCAGAATGTCTCCCGAAAAGGCAAAGGGAGAGTGGTTCATGCCGAACGGCAGAAGAAGAACGCATCCGAACAGCGCCGCCAGAGAACAGAGCGGAGCAAGGCGCAGCACATATGTGGCGGTGGAACTGTATATGCTCCCTTTCCCGAGCAGTTTCCAGATATCGTAATACAACTGAAAAAGACTCGGTCCGCGGCGCCCGGCGAAAAACGCCTTCACTTTATTGATGATGCCGGAGAGAAGCGGACAGAGGATCAGCGAAAGCACCGCCGACACACACCACAGAACACAGGAGCCGTTCATTTTGACACCTCGCTTTCTTCAGGTATGAGGCTGATGCCGGATGCCGGAGCCTGTCCTGTCTCCGGCGGAGCGTTTTCCCCGGTAAAGAGAAACCCCCACGCAAGCATTGCAATCAGGGCGGCGACCATAATCAGGATGTAGAGATGAAGATAACCGGACTGAATAACATGGATTTTATCCGAGGCTTTCGCGATCAGGCGGAACAGCGGTTTCCAGAGAATGCGCGTGGCGATGTCCTCCGTTTCGACAATGATCTCCGCCGATGCAGGGAAGAATCCCTGCGGGCGCTCCAGCTTCCTGCGCGGATGCAGAATGCAGGAAAAAAGATCGCAGAGCGGCTGGGAAAAAGCGCTGGAAGTATATTCCATCCGGGCTGTCGGGCGGGCATAACCGCAGTCCCATGTGCCGCGTATTTCCTCGGTGCGCCCGCGCGGAAGCATACGGCGGAACACGGCGACGACCGCAAAGAATACGAAGACCAGACAGGCGAACAATCCCAGTTTCGCGAGAGTATCTGAAATGCTGATGATCTGGCTCATGATGTCCTCCCGCGGCAGACGGGAAAAATGTTCCGTCAGAGGAGCCGTCATGCGGCAGACCGCCGGCGCGGACATGGTGAGCCCAAAGCTCAATGCAAGAAAAATCAGGAGCGGAATGATCATGTTCCATGCCGGGCGCTTCGCTTTTGCCGCCGCATCGGAGCGCGGTTCGCCGAGGAAAACGCCGCCGATGGCTTTGAGAAACGCTCCCGCGGCAAAACCGCCGAACGGAGGCAGTCCGCTGATTGAAAGTGAGGAGAACGTGAAAACGGTTCCGGTCCACGGCATACGCCTGAGCAAGCCTCCGAGCAGATCCATATTCAGCAATCCGGTGGATTTGAAGACGGAACCCGCGCACAGAAAGAGAGACCCCTTGAGCACCGCATGGTTCAACAGGTGGAGAAACGCGCCGCCGAAACCGAATGCCGCCATGACAACGTCGGTATCGGCAGTTCCGAGAAATCCGAAACCCAGCCCGATGCACATGATTCCCATGTTCTCAATACTGGAATAGGCAAGAAGCCGTTTCAGGTTTTTCTGCGCAAGAGCGAAAATCACGCCTCCCGCCGCGCCGATAAGCCCGAGCCAGAGAAAGGTCCATCCGTAAAATGCCAGCGGTCCGTTTTCATGCACCGCAAACCGCAGGATTCCGTAGAGCCCGAGGTTGATCATCGAAGCGGACATGACCGCCGAAACCGGCGCCGGCGCGGCAGGGTGCGCCTCCGGCAGCCAGACATGAAACAGGGGAAAACCGGCTTTGAGCCCGAATCCCGCGATTCCAAGAAGAAACAGAATGAATTCCAGATGAAGAAGACCGCTGTTCCCGCTTCCGAGAATGAACATGACGATCAGGAATGCCGCTCCCGCATGGCACGCAAGCAGGTAAATCCATGCCGCGCGCATGGCTGCCCTGGACCTGCTGTCGAATGCGACCAGTGCGAAACTCATCAGCCCCATCAGCTCCCATGCAGTCAGAAAGGAAACTGCGGACGTCATCAGCGTCACGAGGACCATTGACGCCTGCGTCATATTGAAGAAAAACCAGTAAATGCCGCTTTTCCCGTGATCATGCCCCTTCATGTAGCCCAGCGAATGCAGCGCAGCCAGCGGGCAGACAACCAATACAGGGACCAGGAAAAGCGCGGAAAGCAGGTCGAAACGGCAGGCGACTCCGCCAATGGAACAGGAAAACGCGGGAATCCACTGAAGAAACATTCCGCATACGGAGACCAGTCCGCAGAGTGCGCCGAGAATGCACCCCGCCGCGCCGGTCAGTGCGGGAACTCTGGGAATACGGTTGCAGAGGAGGGAAAGAAATCCGCCGGCGACAGGCGGAATCAGGGAAAAAAGAATCGGCATCATAGAGACTCCAGACCATTGATTATTGCTATTGATATTTTTTATTGGTTTATCAATAACAGGGTTACAATATGATGATAAGATTTGGTGAATTTTTAGGATTGGCAAGTATAATTTCTTGGAAATATTTGTTTGTTAGAATATTTATCCTATGTCTATTTAGGCA
>DXVA01000089.1 GCA_019408975.1 Lentisphaeria bacterium
ACTCCAGAAAGCCGCGGAAACACTCGGCATTGACCAGGCGACGCTCTGGCGCAAACGCAAAAGCTATGGAATCTGAAAAAACTCAGGCTCGTTCCCGGAAACGTTTCGGGGTATCGCCCACACTGCGCCGGATTACGCGGGAAAAATAGCTCTCGTCGGTAAAACCGCACTCTTTCGCGACTTCCGACACAGGAAGAATGGTTTCCTGAAGCAGAGACAGGGCACGCTGAATCCGCATCCTGCTCAGATACTGCCCCGGGGCAATATGCATCTTCTCCTGAAAAATACGGCGCAGGGTCGAACGGCTCACATTGAGCTGCTCCGCGATGGAATTGACATTCAGATCCGGATCACCGTAGTTTTCACTGCAAATCCGGATCACCTCGCAGACAAGGCGCCCCTCGCGCGTGGAACGGTCCTCGCGCCCCCCTGCTCTCGCAAGAATGGACGACGCGACGGAAACCATTTCGCGCCATGCATACGGACTCATCTCCTGAAGCAGTTCCTCAAGACGGATGAACAGTTCGTGCGGACAGACTCCCGCGTGAAAGCAGCGGTGAGGATAATCATAGGAGCGCATGAAGCTTTCCGCCCCTGCCCCGTCAAAAGTAAACCAGCGGTATTCCCACCGTTCGGAAAGCGCACCCTGAAAATGAGGTTCGCCCGGCATCCGGTAAAAGACGTCCCCCGGATGCAGTATCTGCGGTTCGCCGTCAACGATGAATTCGCCGTCGCCGCTGATTCCCCAGAAAAACTGGACGAACGGTTTGGCGCCGGCGGGAATCCGTTCATAATATTCTTTCAAGCGGAGATAATGCCCCGCCGAACGCAGGCAGAACGGCAGGGGAATATCCGGCATGACATTCGGCTCCGGTCTGTGAATGCATGAAAAGTTGTTCGGCTCCGGCGCTCTCAGCATATTATTTCACCTGAACTCAAATTACTTCGTCACGAGGTTGACAGGCTTTCCCGCAAGATACGCCCGGACATTTGCCGCGCAGACATCAATCAGGCGGCGGCGCGCCTCGAGAGACGCCCAGGCGACATGAGGCGTAATGATGCAGTTCTTCGCCGTCAGCATCGGGTTGTCCGCAGACGGCGGTTCCGTTGACAGCACATCAAGCCCCGCGCCGGCAAGACCGCCGTTGTTCAGTGCATCCGCCAGAGCTTTTTCATCCACCAGACCGCCGCGCGCAGTATTGATGAGAAGCGCCGTTTTCTTCATCATGGACAATGTTTTTTCGTTGACAAGCTCCTTCGTATCATCGGTCAGGGGGCAATGCAGGGAAACGATGTCGCTCTGCGAAAACAGTATTTCCGTGGAAACGAACTCAGCAATATCGGACTCTTTCGGGGTCCGCGCCGTCGCAAGCACTTTCATTCCGAATGCGTCCGCAATCTTCGCGACAGCCCTGCCGATGGAACCGAACCCGGCAACCCCCAGCGTCAATCCTGCAAGCTCGTGAGACTGTCCCAGCGAGAATGTAAAATCTTTGCACCTGCACCATTCCCCCTCCGCCACGGCGTCCGCATATTTTCCCGTGCGGTTCATCAGTTCCAGGATCAGCGCAAATGTCAGCTGCGCCACGGAATCCGTGCTGTATGCCGGCACATTGCTGACCAGAATCCCGCGTTCCCGTGCAGCCTGAATGTCCACGACATTGTAGCCGGTTGCCTGGACCGCGATGTATTTCAATTTCGGAAGCTGTTCCATAACCCGGCGGGATATGACCGATTTATTGGTCAGGATGATCTCCGCATCTGCGGCACGTTCCACAATTTCCTGCTCGGAGTCGCACCGGACATAAACCCGGCACTCTCCCATCGCCTCGATTTCACCCCACGAAAGGTCTCCCGGGTTTGCGGCAAAACCATCCAGAATCACGATCTTTTTCCGTTCCATGCGTCACTCCTCATTGATTGATCTTACAATATAAATGCCAAACAGCCGGATTCAAATGAAATCAGCGTGCTTTTTCTTGCAAAAGACGCAGGGGCGAATATATTACCTGACGATAAAGAATGAACTCCAAGAAAGAATGAGACAGGAATGCTGCTTACCGTCCTCGCGGTATTCGCGAGAATCTTTTCCAACGCCTACTCCAATGTCGTCCAGAAACAACTGACTTCTCACGGCGAACCGTCACTGAAAGTCAACTGTTTTTCTTATATCGTGCTTTCCGCAGTCATGCTCCCGTGCCTGCCTTTTCTCGGACTCGAAAAATCGGGAGCAGTATTCTGGGTGCCGATGGCGGCGTCGGGAATTCTCGCGGCAGTCGGAAATGCGTGCCTGATCAAAGCGCTCAACTGCGGCGAACTCTCCGTGCTCGGCCCGCTCAACTCCTATAAAGTCATCGTCAGCATGATCGTCGCTTTCTTCCTGATCGGGGAGATTCCGGGACTCCGGGGCATCGTTGGAATTCTTCTGATTCTAGCCGGAAGTTTTGTGGTCATGCAGAAAAAGCAAGGCGAGTCGTTTTCCTTAAAAATGCTTCTGCGCCCGGATATCCAGTTCCGTTTCTACGCGATCTTCTGCACGGCGACGGAAGCCGTTTTCCTGAAAAAGACGATCGCCGCCTCAAATCCGTTCACCTCGTTTGCGATGTGGTGCATCCTGAGCGCCGTATTCTCGACTCTGATTTATGCCGGCAATACGATTCTCGCCTATATCGTCAGCCACAGGCAGGAGGAAGCGGCGGAACGGGAAGAATCCGATGGTTTTCCAGCGTATCATTCCGGTTATCATGACGAGATGTGGAAGACGGTGCGCCAGGCATTTTCCCTGAGCCGGCACTCTCTGGTTCTGCTGCTGATTCTCGCCTCGACCACCGGCATGATGCAGTTTACGACAAACGTCGTCTTCCAGCGGATGCAGGTCAGTTATGCGCTGGCTCTGTTCCAGCTGTCCGCATTATTGAGTGTCTTCTTCGGAGGCTTTCTGTTCCATGAAAAGGGACTCCGGCGGAAACTGGCGGGTTCTCTCGTGATGATTGCCGGAGCGGTCCTGATCATTCTTCTGTAAAAAAGCCGAAATCATTTGCAATTCAATTGAATCCGGATTAGATTACTGTTTTTATTGAAATAAATCACAGGTGAAATATTATGGCAGAACAACGTATTATCCTCAGCGGCGACGAAGCGGTCGCCGAGGCGGCTCTCGCCTGCGGAGTGAAACTCGGAACCGGTTATCCCGGCACTCCCTCGACAGAGATTCTTGAACACTTCTCCGCCATCGGCGGCAATGCCGAATGGGCGCCGAATGAAAAAGTGGCAATGGAAGTCGCTTCAGGTGTCGCGTTCTCAGGCGCAAAAACGATTGTTACAATGAAGCACGTCGGAGTCAATGTCGCCGCCGACCCGTTGTTCACGCTGACTTACATCGGCGTCGAAGGCGGACTTCTTCTCATCTCCGCCGACGATCCGGGCATGGCGTCCAGCCAGAACGAGCAGGACAACCGTCTTTACGCGATTGCCGCCCAGATGCCCATGTTCGAGCCATCCGACAGCCAGGAAGCCTATGATTTCACGATCAGAGCCCTCGAACTTTCCGAGCAGTTTCATGTGCCGGCGATGCTCCGCATGACAACGCGCGTCTGCCACTCCCGCGGCATTGTGAACCGCTGGAAAGCCAAAGAAGCCCCCGCATCAAAAAAATACCGCCGCGCCGTCAAGGAGCGCGTCATGATCCCCGCGTTTGCCAGGGGAGCGCACGTCAGGCTGGTCAATAACATGAAAGCCCTTGCGGAATGGAATGAGAAATCCGATCTGCACCAGGTCTTCGGCCCGGAAAAATCCGATCTCGGCATCATCTGCGCCGGGGCGGCTTTCCAGCACGCGAGGGAGGCGTTTCCGGAAGCGCGCATTCTCAAGCTCGGCATGACGTGGCCCCTGCCCTATGAGGCGATCCGCAAATTCACGGAAGGCAATCAGCGCACCGTCGTCGTGGAAGAAGGCGAAAAGGTCATGGCGGAAAAAATTCTGGCTCATGGAATTCCGGTGGAGCCCAAAGGCGATGCCTTCCTTTTCGGTGAACTCAATGTCGCCAAAGTGACCAGACTGGTCAACAGGGATGAAACGCCGGAAGCGCCGCCGAAACCGGGGCGCCCTCCTCAGCTCTGCCCGGGATGTCCCCACCGCAAAGTCTTTGAAACACTGCGCGATCTGGGCTGTATCGTCTCCGGCGACATCGGCTGTTATACGCTCGGCGTGCTTCCCCCGTTCAGTTCCATCGACTGCTGCGTCTGCATGGGCGCGAGCATCGGCGCGGGACTGGGGCTCCGGCACGGGCTCGCAGAAGAGGATGCGCGGAAAGTCGTCAGCGTCATCGGAGACAGCACATTCGTCCACAGCGGCATCACGGGAATCGTGGAAATGGTCTACAACAAGCCTGCAACCGGGCATCTTGTGCTGATTCTCGACAACTCCACGACGGCAATGACAGGGCTTCAGGAAAATCCCGCGACGGGACGCCACCTGAACATGACCGACGCCTCGCAGCTGAATCTGGAGGCGATCTGCAAAGCAGCGGGCGCGGATCACGTGGATGTGATCGACCCGACGCTCAAGCATGAGGAGTTCGTCGAACTCATCAAAACACGTCTTGCATCCAACGACGCCAGCGTCATCATCGCGCGCCGCCCCTGCATTCTTCAGATGAAGAAACTTTCCAAGATCAAAAAGTAAGAGAGGTCATGACAATGGGAAATAATCTGACAAATGTTCTGTTCGCCGGAATCGGCGGGCAAGGTATCATCAAGGCCTCCGACATGCTGACGGAAGCCGCATTCCGCATGAATTACGATGTCAAGAAGAGCGAACTGCACGGCATGAGCCAGCGCGGGGGCTCCGTCTCCAGCGACGTCCGTTTCGGCGACAAGGTTTACAGCCCGATGATTCCCGAAGGACAGGCGGACTATCTGGTGGCGGTTTCCGAAGACCAGATCGAGGTCAATGAGAAATTCCTGAAAAAGGACGCCGTCATCATCCGTCCCTCCGAAATCAATGAAGAGGACGCGAAATCCAAGATGCTGAATATCGCGATGCTCGGCCGTCTCAACCGGTACCTCAAATTCCCCGAAGAACTCTGGTTCACCCTGATCCGCGAGTCCTTCAAGGGCGAAATCGCGGAACAGAACATCGCCGCATTCAAACGGGCACAGGAATAAGTATTCACAACAACAATCACATAATACAGGTTCAGGAAGAATGTCAGAGTATAAACGAATGGGGAATCCGGGATTCAATCCGGTCAGTGCGCCGGACTATCTGCCGATGGAAAAACTCAGGGAACTTCAAACGGAGCGTTTCGCCGGGATCATTCGGCGCGCATATGAGAATGTGCCGTTTTACCGCAAACGCATGGAAGATAAAAATCTGACGCCCGATGATTTCAAAAGCCTGGACGACGTGAAACACCTGCCGTTCACGATCAAGGCGGACCTCCGCGACACCTATCCTTTCGGATTGTTCGCAAGCCCGCTCAAAGACATTGTCCGCCTGCACGCATCCAGCGGCACCACCGGCAAACCGATTGTCGTCGCCTATACGAAAAGCGATCTTGACGTATGGCAGGAAACCATGATGCGCACAATGGCGGCGGCGGGAGTCTCCAGCGAAGACATTGTGCAGGTTTCCTTCGGTTACGGGCTTTTCACCGGCGGGCTCGGCGCGCACTATGGTGCGGAGGGGCTCGGCGCCACCGTGATTCCGGCTTCCGGCGGGAATACGGAACGCCAGATCATGCTGATGAAAGATTTCGGCGTCACCGCAATCGCCTGCACTCCGAGCTACTTCGTCCACATGATCGAAGAAGCCAAGAAAATGGGAATCGACCTGCACAAGCTTCCGCTCCGCCGCGGCATGTTCGGCGCGGAGCCGTGGACGGAAGAGATGCGGCGCCATATCGAAGGCGGCGCAGGCATCAAGGCGTTTGACATTTACGGGCTTTCCGAGATCACGGGCCCCGGCGTCGGCGCGGCGTGCGAATGCCAGTGCGGACTCCATATCTTCGAGGACCACTATTACCCGGAGATCATCGATCCCGATACGTTGGAAGTCCTGCCGGACGGACAGGAGGGCGAACTCGTCCTGAGCACCCTCTCAAAAATGGCAATGCCCATGCTCCGCTACCGGACGCGCGACCTGACAAGCATCATGACGGAAAAATGCGCCTGCGGACGCACGATCCGCCGGATTTCAAAAATATCGCACCGCAGCGACGACATGTTCATCATCCGCGGCGTCAATGTCTTTCCGTCGCAGATCGAAACCGCAATCCTCAACGAGGAAAAGAACCTGCCGCATTATCAGATCATTCTGACACGGCACCACGGACTCGACAATGTCGAAGTCGATATTGAAATGACGCAGGAGATGTTCAGCGACAAAGTCAGCGCGATAGAGACACTGACCGCACGCTTCTCCCGCGCCATAGAAAAAGTCCTCGGCATCCGCGTCGCAGTCAAAATGCTTCCGCCGAACTCGATTCCGAGAAGCGAAGGCAAGGCAAAACGCGTCATCGACCGCCGCAACAACAATTAAACGGAAAGGGGTTTCACGATGAAACTGAACCAGCTCTCAATTTTTGCGGAGAACAAACCCGGATCTCTGAACAAAATCTGCAAACTGCTTGCGGAAAACGATATTGATATCCTGACGCTCTCCCTTGCAGATACGACGGATTTCGGTATTCTGCGCATCATCACGAAAGACTGGGAAAAGGCGCGCGATGTCCTCTCCCGGAATCAGATCATCGTCCGGGTGACGGATGTCGTGGCAGTCGAGGTTCCGAACCGCCCCGGCGGCATGTGTTCGATTCTGGATACGCTCAGCCGGTATGCGATCAATGTGGAATACATGTATGCGTTTGCGGCGACCAAAGCGGCGGTCATTATTTTCCGCTTCGATGCGCCTGATGTCGCGATTGAAAAACTCAAGGCGGACAACGCAGTGAAATTCGTTGAACCGAAGGATATTTTCCAGTAATCCGGCTGAAATATCCAGCATAAAAGACAACCGGCGGCTCAATCAGGGTCCGCCGGTTGTCTTTTTATGCCGCCGACGATAGGCGCCAAAGCCCCGGTTCCTGACTTTTGCCAGAAGCATCCACGCCAAAGAAAAAAGAAAAATCATTTTTTTTGCAAATCCCCCCTTGACACTGATGTAAGGTAGTGATTATAATATAGGGTAGCATGTAAGGTAGTCTATTACAAAAGAGGAAATGATGATTACTCCGATTTACCATAGCCTGAGTGAAAAACTGGAAGAATATATCCATGACCGCGGCTTGATCGGGCGTCTGCCCGGACTCGGCCCGCTCAGCAGGGAATTCGGCGTCAATCAGCTGACCATGAGCAAGGCAATCCGCCTGCTGGAGGAAAAGGGACTCGTCACAATCAACGGCACACGCGGGACTTTCGTCAATGAAGAACGCAGGAGCCGCCCCGTCTACAAAGTCATCGGACTGGTCGGAGTGACGAAACTTGACGAGCGGGACTACATCCTCGATCATCTTGAACCGTATGCCGAACGCTCCGGGTATCACCTGCTCGGAATCACGGGTTCCATGGAACTCTTCACCACCCGGACACAGCTTCTCACGACTTTTCCCGTGGATGGGCTCATTTTCTGTTATTCCTCCCTGACCTCCGGAATCGCAGACTACCTGCGTTCGGAACGGATTCCGATCATCGCCTGCAACCGCCGTCCGGATATTCCCTGGCTGGATACGGTTGACTTCGATCACGACGCCCATTACCGGAAAATCTTCGCTTTCCTGAAGAAACTCGGGCACCGCCGGATTGCGGTTCTGGCGCTGCCCGTTTCCGATGAATACCGTCATCACAAGGAATGGATCAACAGCATCTGCCGGAAATATCTCGGAGAGGATTATGACGATGAATTGTATTACCATCTTCCCAACCTGGGGCCCTGCCCGTCGAAACGGGAGGATGTCCGCCCGCATGTCAGGCGCATACTGGAACATGCCTGTTCACTGGCGGAACCGCCCACGGCATTCCTTGCGCCTTCGGAATATATCGTCGAATTGAAGCCGCAGCTGCTGGAACGGGGGATTTGTGTTCCGGAGGATGTTTCGCTGATCTCCTGGGGTTCCCGGCTTCCGCAGGAATTTACGCAGATCTATTTCGATTACCGCAAAATCTGGCTGCATGGTCTTCGCCGGATGCTTCAGCTTCTGAACCGGCAGGCGGAACAGCCGGAGGAAAAGCTTCTGAAAATGCCCTGCATCCGCGGAGAAAGCACTGCTCCCGCGCCTTCAAAAAAGAGACTCTGCCGACAAAATCAATATTTTAATAACAAAGGAGGGATTTAAGTCATGAGGCAAAGAGTGATTTTCACATTAATAGAATTGTTGATCGTGATCGCAATCATTGCGATTCTTGCAGCCATGCTTCTTCCGGCATTAAGCCAGGCAAAAGAAAAAGCACAGGACATCTCCTGCCGCAGCAATGTAAAACAGATGGGGCTGATGGGGCAGATGTATGCCGACGACTATAAGGAATATATGATGGGGGCAATCTATGATCCGGTTCGCCATGCCAGTACCGTGGGGCATCATTTCATGAGAGGATTTTCAGAGCTGGGATACTGCGGCAAGCTCTCCGGCGGGAAAAAACAGGTATATACGTTCCGCTGCCCTTCCGAAAACTATAATCCGGCAGATGCACTGGGATGGGAATACCACACAACTTATGGAGTCAATTATCTTACATTCGGCAGTTCTTATAACGCCACCGATTATACGCTGATGAAACGCTCCGCCATTGTTTCGCGCGCACAAGGCGGTTCGGTAAGAACCATGTATATTGCCGATACACCGGAAGCACAGTGGATGAGTCACCTCAACAACTCCATCAAATTTCAAGTGGATTACAGGACGCTGGACACTTACAACTGGCCTGCCTATTACCCTTTGCGCGATGGCAACAGCTGGGCGCTCGTCAGTGCCCGGCATAACAGGAAGAGCAGTCTCAATGCCGCTCTCTTCGACGGTTCAGCCATCGGTATTCCGGCAAAACAGCTGCATCGTAATCTCCCTTATGCCTATCCGCACCGCTATGTATACGGTCCGACTGTATGGTATGCAAAACCGTAAGATCATTCAAGAAAGGAAATAAAATGAAACGGAATCAATGTCTCACGCTGTTATTCTCCGGAACACTGTTTTTTCTGCTGAATGCAGGTTTCGCGGCAGAACAGAACCTCCTGAAAGAACAGAAAGTCAAAATCATCTCGCAAACAGGAAAAATGGAAGGCTGTTATCAGAATGACAGCATAGCAGTCAGGATACCCGCAGCGCCCAAAGGCTGGCCGATACTCAAGCTCGGACTTCCACAGGCGCCGGCAAACACAGGAACGGTTCTCATTGAAATACGCCTGGATACTCCGAATCAGGAGGTCAAAGGCGGAATTTCCCTGGCTCCGTCGGACAATCCCGGACTGGCAAAGAAACTGTGGCCTTATCTTGGCGGAAAGGAGACTGTCTATATCAACGGCCGTCTGAAATACCGGACAGTTTCGCGCATTTCCCTGCCGTATGACCCGAAGGACCCGCTGACGGGGCTGACTCTTGCCGCGCGCCGTCCTGAAAAACCGGTGAAACTGACAATTACCTGTATTTCATTTCTTCCGAAAGCGATCCCCGGCGCAAATCTGCTGATGAACAGTGCGCTTGATTCGGAACAATCCGACTTTCCGCCGTTCTGGTATACGCAGACACCGACAAAAACCAGGTATGCCCGAAGCGGAGGCCCCGGAGGAAAAGGAGCTGTCATCATGCAGGGAGACGCCAATCTGCGCCAGCAGGGAATGGTTCTCGTCGGAGGGGAAACCTACCGTCTCAGCGGCATGTTCAAAACCAGAGATTTCAAGGCGAAATCATTTATGTTCGTAGTTCACAATTTTGCATGGCAGAAAGACGTCGGATTCCGCAGTATCCCGCAAAACACCGACGGCTGGGTCAAGCTGGAACAGGATCTTGTACTGGTTCCATCCAACACGCCTGCAAATGTTTACGGCGTAGCACTCCATATCGCAGGAGCAACAGGAGAGCTTATGGCTACGGACCTGAAACTTGAGCCGCTTTCGGAAAAAGCCAGGACTGACTCCAAAAATCCAATGGCGATTCCCGCGCGCCAGATCATTCCGCTTTCGCCGCTTCTGACTCAAATTCCGGTTGAAAATCCGGTTCTCTCTTTCACCGTGGGCAAACTCCCGCTTCCCAATGAATCTTATGAATGCCACTTCCGAATCAATGGAAAAGAGTTCAACACTCCGGTTGCGAAAAACGGCGGATTCCGGGCAGCCCTGCACGGGATGCCCGCCGGAACGTATGCGCTGAGAGCGGAATTGAGGGAACGGGCGACTGGAAAACCGATTGCGGATGCGAATTTTACAGTCACATTGCGCAAAACGCCTGAAATCAGAAACGATCAGTTCAAACGCCTGAACAATCTTGTTACAGAGGTATTGAATACCGATACTGAAAGCGGAAAGGAATTTGCATTTCATCTCCCCCGCAACGGTTGGGTTTACATCCAATCCCCGGAAGGCGCGGACACGCTTCTTGACGGTAAAATCAACTTGGCTGCACCGGAAATGTTCCAGAATCTCAATGCTGGAAAACATACTCTCAGGACAATCGGCGGGAGCGGCAGAATCATCGTCCGTTCCATTCCCGAAATCCTCTGTTATCCCGTCACGGCGGGCGGCTGGCAGTTTGTAAAGAAACATGTGCTCGGCAATGTCACGACGCTGAACCGCAGCGGGGAAAAGCTGACAGAAGAACAGATACGCGAAATACGGAAAACCGGCGCCGTCGTAATCGCCTCCTGCGGAGTCAGGCAAACCGAAGATGCAATGCTCAAGGCGATGCAGTCCAACGATGCCCTGAAACACCCCGGAATCAGCGGTTTCACTTCGGATGAGTGCTTTTTCACCAACCCGCAGGTGCTCTCGAACTATGTCAAGGCGCTGACGAAATTCGATCCGAAAGGAAAACTGGTCTACACATGGATCGTCGGCAAACCGTCCACGATCCTTCATACGGATTTCATGTCGGCGGCGCTGAATGCTTCGGACGGACGCGGACGTCTGCTCTATGAAGCCTACTGCATCCCCTACCCCACGGAAAAAGCGGAACGCACTTATCTTGATGATATGCTCGTCGCGACATTCCGGCAGTTCAAACAGTTCCACCCGGAAGCGGAAAAAGGCACGGATATCATTCTCGGAGCTTTCACCAGACCCGGTTATATGACATTAAACTCCATACCCGGAGTCGATTACAAATGCGCCCTCGACATCCAGATGAACGTTCTGGCAAATCATCCGGAGTTCAGTCAGCTCGGCGGCGTCGGCTATTGGGGGTTCAGCTATGCGGATGAGGAGATGATCCGCTGGGGATATGCCCTGCTCCGCCACTACGCGATTGAAGGAAACACGGAACCGCTCTCAAAAAAATACGGATTCACTTATCAGCTTCCTTTCCTGAAAAACTGCGATTTTGAGTCCGGGCTGGAGCACTGGAACACAAAAGGAGCCGTATCTTCCGATTCCGCCTCGAAACTCCGCTACGGAGGCAAAAACCAGAAGCGCTGGGGCGGGACGGGCAACACCTTCTGCCGGTTTACGAAAAAACCCGATGCAACGGCTGAAATCAGCCAGACGGCAAAAGGATTGACGCCCGGCAAATTGTATGCTCTCCATTTCATCACCGCCGATCTGAAAGACATCAAGGCAAACAGGATCGCTCCCAGACGCTACGGCATCGACGTCACTCTCAAGGGCGCAGAGATTCTGCCTGAAAAACGTATGCTCTCCGTCAATGCGGGCAACAAGCGGGACGTGGCGTATATCAATCATCATAAACTCATTTTCAAAGCCAATGCCCCGGAAGTGGAAGTGATTTTCGACAATGCCAAAGCGCAGGACGGCGAGGAACTGATTCTGAACTTCATCCAGCTTACACCTTATTTTAATCACTGAACTTTCCTGTAACAGCCGCATACCCGAAAGGATGTGCGGCTGTTTTTTCCAGCTTCGCAGGGATTGCATTTTTCCGCAGCAGATGTACGTTACCGGAAAATGCAGGAACTTTTATCTATGATCATCAGCGCAAGCAGACGCACGGATATTCCGGCGTATTACGGCAAATGGATGCTGGAACGCCTGAAAGCCGGGACGGTCTCCGTCCGCAATCCGTTCAACCCGAGGCAGTCCGGAGAGATCAGCCTCTCTCCGGACAAAATTGAGTGCATCGTATTCTGGACAAAGAACCCTGCTCCGATGCTGCCTTTGCTCCATGAGATCGACGCTCTGGGATACCGCTATTATTTCCAGTTCACACTGACGCCTTATGACAGAACTATCGAAAAATACCTGCCGCCGAAAACGGAACTCATCCGCACGTTTCGGCAGCTCTCGGAGCAAATCGGAAAACAGAAGATCGTCTGGCGCTATGACCCGATTCTTTTCACCGCAAAGCATGGAGTCGCGGAACATATCCGGTGTTTTCAATCTCTGGCGGAACGGCTGGCACCCTATACGGAACGCTGTGTCATCAGCTTTCTTGACTTCTACCGGAAAACGGAGCGGAACATGGCGGAATGTCCGGTCATCCGCCCCGAAGAATCAATGATTGCGGAAACAGCCGGAGCGTTCAAAGAGATTGCAGATGCCCATGCGCTTGACCTCCGTTCCTGTTGCGAAGGGTTGGAGCTGTATGGAATCCGTTCCGGTGCGTGCATCGATCCGGAACTGGTGGAAAAACTGACGCACAAGCGACTGCCGGCAAAAAAAGACAGGAGCCAGCGTCCGTTCTGCAACTGCGCGCCGAGTGTGGACATCGGCTGCTACAACACCTGCGGCAACGGCTGTATCTACTGCTATGCCAATACGAAACCGGTACAGAAAAAAGGGACCTGATTCCCGCAGGTCCCCGCAGAAAATTACTGCTGGATTTCCCTCGGCATGAAGAACGAGAAAATCACGAAAAGCAGCCCTTCCGCCAGAAGGACAATCCCCGTCACCAGAACCAGCTGCGCAAATGCAAAAACCGGCGCGAACAGCAGAAAGAGTCCGACCAGAATGCTCAACAGACAGCTGATGATGTTGAACGTCTTATTGACGGAATCCGTGCTGATCGAAGAAGAAATTGAAATCCCGATCACGCCGGAAGACAGGAAAAAGGTCGCAAGACACCATGCAAGAAAGATGATTTCCGCAACCGGATTATACAGCAGCAATGCACCTGCAACCGTCAGCAGGAATCCGTAGAAAAACCATGCCGTGCGCTTCTCCTCCCTCGTGAACGCGCTGATCATGACCCAAATACCGCTGAGGGCTATCAGGAATCCCGTAAGAAATCCCAGATTGATCGCCGTGAAAAACGGCTTGAACGTGAAAACCGCCCCGAAGATCATAACGACGACTCCGCGCCAGAAAAGCCCCCACTTCGTAATGCCGCCTACGATGTCCTGCCCGAAAAAGATTTTGTTCCACATAATTTCCCCCTTTGTCATGTTGATTATCAGAACTGTATTCAAAAGATAACATCTTTTTCTGAAAATGCAAATACCCCCCGATGATTACGGCGGAAAAAGAATATCCGCCGCGTTGCCGCCATGCGCCGGCGGGGATTTTTCTCAAAGAGAAAAGAAATATTTCAAATCCCCTGTTGACAATCGGGAGAACGCGGTGTATCTTAACAGCCATATTTGTAGAATGAATATAAAAATAGTATTTTCAATACCCTAAACC
>DXVA01000009.1:0-5609 GCA_019408975.1 Lentisphaeria bacterium
AGATGCTTGTATTCCTCTGCTTTTTCCTGATTTCAGTCCATGCTTTTTACAAAACGGTAATATATACCCGGTTTTCATGAAAGCGAAAGAAAAAAGTCATAAAAATCCCTTATTTTTTATCTTCCGGTGTCAAAAAATCGGGCGGAAGACTTTCCATGTGAAAAATCTTCTGCCGGAATCTGTAAAGGCAGTTTTCTGCTGTTTGCATTTCTATGAGATAAAGTCCGACTGTCTTTTTATGGATGCGGACTTTACCGGAGGAGAAAGGAATCTTTTTCCTTTTCAAAGAGTTTCATGAAATCCTGATTGGCAACCGCATTCTTCTGCTGCCAGATCCCGAATTTGAATTCCTTGAAATCCGGATTCAAGGTAAAGGTAACGTTATTCGCCCATGAATTGCCGAGATACAGGCTTGCGTCTTTGACACCGCTCATGTCGAATGCCAGAAATGACGGCCCGAATCCTTTATCTTTGTCCGATCCGTCCAGAACTTTGTCACTGAAAATGATGTACTGGTCGCCGGCGTTCAGCGCATAAGCCGATTTCTGTTGTTCAAGCTTTCGCGCGGCAGTCTGCGCCTGGCGGTTGTAGGCGTCATTCCAGACTGTGGCGCCGTTCTTCGTAAGCAGGCGCGAAATTACCAGTTCCGCCCTGACTCTGATGCTCCTGACCGGTTCAAGCTGTTTTTCCGGCTGGCGGAATGAGAACCAGAGGACCGGTGAACCTTTCTTCATATAGGCATCGAAAATGATTTTGGCTCCGTCGAAGTTCAGCGTCACCGTGGCTCCGGCGGAATCCGGTTTGGTCCATGTCCTGAAACTTTCCTCATTCGGCTGGAGGTCTCTTTCCCTGATTCCGTTCACCGTTATCGAAAGAAAGTTGATCGGCGCCCGTCCGAATCCCCACTCCTGGCGCGGTGCGGAAATATTCATGAACGTTTGCATCTTTCCGTTTTTATCCGGCTGATATTGAAGAAAATTGAATTGGTAGAAGTTTTTGTCGTTCACAATTTCCGCCTGCTGATTATAGGCAAAATCCCTGGCTTTCCAACCGCTGTACTGTTTCTGCCTGACTGTAACCGCGCTTTGCGCGCAAAGTGTTCCCGCGAGGATTCCTGCTGCCAGAATGCTCAATTTCTTTTTCATTTTTTCAGCTCCCTGTTGTTTTTAATGCTAAAAAGATTTGCGAGACATGAAGGATCTGAAAAGATGTTTTCCGATCCTTCATGTGCTTCGAATGTTCCCTTGTTCAATCGTTCTGCCGTTTTATTCTCCCTTACCGAGAAATTTAAGCAGTCCGTACATCGGCAGGTTGTGATTGTTGCCGAGCGTCATGGCTGTTGAACTGTATTCCTCCGGTTTGGAATTTTTATTGGTTACGATATTGACCATCCATGTGTCATAGGCTCGCGGCGATTTGACTTTCAGGTCTTCATATGGAATGAAGAACTCCAGTGTCCAGCCTTTTCCCGTTGTGCTGACTGCCGATTGGAAACCGGGGCTCTTCCAGTATCCGTTGTAAGGTTTGTCCACGGGAACAAGCTGTTTCGTGCCGAAGTGCCGTTTGTTGAACGGATCGACCGCATAATGGAAATAGTCCTCTTTCTTGGTTCCGGGAGAAACAAAGATTTCGACATTGGAATTGTTCCAGATGGACTTGTTCTCATCGGCGAGCGGCGGATAAGGGGAAACAACCAGCCCGTAGATGCCTTTTTTATCCCATGCAAGCTTGATATCGGACGGGTATTTCGGTTTTTCGCTGCTCCCGCGCGGGTCAAGCGTCGGCATGGATTTCACTCTGCCCCAGACCTTGTCCGGTTTGCCGTCCACGGTAATCTTTTCGGAGGAAAGCAATTGATGCGCGCCGTAAAGCGGGCGTGCGTAGGCATGACGGTTCCGCTGGGATTCGAATGCCTTTTTCCACGGAAAGGCGAATACTCTGAAGCGTTTCATTTCGATTGAATCCGGCGGAATGGAGTTTTCCGCTTTCTTCAAGAGAGATTCCAGCTCGTTGATGACTGTCACCGGATAAAGCGGATTGCGCTCCTTCTGCGGGACAAAATATTTCATGTAACTGTCAAACAGCACCTTATGGAACTGTTTCAGGTGCGTTCCGGCTTCTTTTCCGTAGAAAGGTTCCCAATGTTCCGCGATGGCGGCGTCAACATTGAAATCGGGGTTCCACATGCCGCGCACGCCCGCATAATTGGCATAATAGTAATAGAATTCCAGACCGCCGTACTGATCGAAAAAGAGTTCGACATTGCCGAGAGTTTTTCCCAACACCTTCGGGACATCCGCAATCAACTGCGGGGCGATCGCACGGGCAAACGGATTGCCCGGCACATTATAGAGCCAGAGTGAAACGACCGGACGTCTGCCGAGTGCGTTGTACCATTCGTTCATGTTCTCCTGCCACTTTGCGGTAATTTCCCTGTTGCGCGTCCATGCGGGAAAATCGAAAATGCAGACGCGGAGCTCGACGTTGTCCGGCAGAGTCCATTTCGGGTTCAACGGCGCGCGGGTATAGTTGGAGTAGGGCAGAAGAACCAGTTTCTTTCCGGGAAGTTCCTTTTTGAGCCGGTTTCCGAGATATCGATAGAAACGCCCGTAAATATCGCTGTAGGAAAATCCGCGCCTGATGTTTTCCTGCGTGATCAGATTTTCCTTCTTCACAACCGGATTGTTGATCATATCCGGAAGCGGCACCTCGGAATCGCACTGCCCGAACGGAATATATGTATTGTTGACATTGCTCCAGCCGTCGTTTTCTTTGCCGTTCGATGCGTAATATTTTTTGAGAGAATCCACAAGAAGGTCCGCGAATTCGAGTTTCGTCACATCAAAATAGTTGCCGATGTGCTGTTTCTCGTTATAATACTGATTTCCGTTCGGGGCGCGGTAAAAAATAGTCTCCTTTTTTTCCGGGTACGCCGCCAGGAATTTTTCCGGACGAGGATTATGCCCCGCCCAAAAAGGAGATGTCCGCGCAAGCCGCCATGCGTTTGTGAACTGAAGATCCTCTCCGGTCAACGGCCCCAGAAGTTCGATCCACTCTTTCTTGATTTCCCTTTCCCCTTTCCATCCGTAAAGACTCCAGATGAACCACTGTTCTGACCGGTTCCGGAAACGCGGATAATCCGTATAGGCAACCGGCGCGATATCCAGATTTTTCACCTGCGGATGAAGTGAGCCGTACTTGCCCGGATAGTAGTAACGGCATCCGAAAAACCGTTCCAGAAAATCATATGCGCCCCAGAGCGTGCCACGCTGCGCTCCCGTCCGGTCAAGCGGATTCCTGTTGAATTCCCTGTCGAGGGAGGAGTCGTTTCCGGCGATTGCAACCCCCTCCGGAAAGGTTTTGATGAGAAATCCTTCCCGCGGCAGCTTCGAGACATCAATTCCGAGCTGTTTTGTCAATGTGCTTTCCCCGATCAGAAGGCGATACGGATATTTTTTTGCCTTTTCCGCTTCAGACACATCGAACGCTTCAGGTTTCTGTCCGGTGGATTTTTCAATTTCGCGGACCAGAGTATCCACTGCGGACTGGATTCCCTTTTGTTCAGGGTACCGCAGATGTTTTTCCGCATTTTTATCGAAGACGATTGCAAAATTAAGCCTGCCGTCTTTCACCAGTTCCAGATTTTGATGTTGAAGCGGCGCCTGAAATTCCACCGGATTCAGTGCCGGATTTCTGACGTCGTAAGCCGACATGTTCAACAACAGCGCTCCGAGCGCCGCGCACAAGATTTTTTTCATATGGTCTGATTCCTTTCGGTTATTTACTGGAAATTAAAACGGTCCGTAATCATAAGTGTCGCCATAAATCGGATGCCAGGGCATTGCTTTGCCGACTACATTCCACGGCAGTCTCGGAGGATGAGCAACAGCGGCACGAATCCCGTCCTGCCCGACATGGCCGTCAGCATAAGTAATATTTGCTTTCCGGGAATGCCGTAACGCCAGATGGTCGAACGTGGCTTGTGCAAAGGAATAATGACCGCTCAGATTGTTCGTTTTTGAGAATCTGGAATCTGCAAGCATGATCGTCCCGGACGCCGCTCTCAGTTTTCCGGTTTTCACCGGTGCGGCAACCATGCGTTCCACACCCCAGTAAGAACTGTCGACCTCATAATTCGTTTTTCCGAAAAGATCGCCGTTATATCCGTAGTGGACGACATCTGCGGAAAAAGTTCCTCCGTTCTGGTATGCGGACAGCGTGGGGCATGCAAACGGTCCCGGTCTTTTCAACCCCGGCCATCCTGAAGCGTTGATCCCGTTCTTCACGCTGTTTCCCATATACTGGCCTACCGCGCCGATCCATGTTGTTTTCGGAATATCCCATGAATAAGTGCCGGATAAAGCTACTGTGGTAGGGTAACAGTCATGATAATCACCGGTATATATGCTGAAGGCAGTTCCGATCTGTTTCAGGTTTCCCGTGCATTGGATTGCCCTGGCTTTTTCCCGCGCCTTGTTCAATGCCGGCAAAAGCATTGCGGCAAGAATCGCGATGATCGCAATTACGATCAGAAGCTCGATCAAGGTGAATCGATTCCATTTGAATTTCATATTTTCCAATCTCCTTCTGGTTATACCATTGCCATCCATTTCTCCTCCTTTTCTTTTGTTTCCTGCGGCGGAATGTAGGTTCCTCCAGTGGATTCCCGGTTGCAAAGTGTTCGTTCAAAGACAAGCCGGCAGGGAACATAACGGTCCTCCGTAAGGCGTTTGGCGATGAGATAACCGATCCGGTCCATGTCAATCGAAAACGCGCTGACCTGCGGCGATGTCCGTAAATAATATTGAGGCTCATCATTGTTCAACAGAATTCTCACGCTTTCCGGGATTCCGAGAGCCTGGTAGATGTTTCCTTTTTCCGTGAAATAATGCTCCGGGTTATCCGCAAACAAGGCGTCGAAATGCGTCTTCTCCCAGATGTTCCGGATTGCATTCGCGACATTTTTGCCATAGTGCGGCTTCCCGTAGAATATATCGTAATCCAGTTCAAGCCGTTCCAGCCCGAGACAATCCACCGCCTCACGGTAGCCGAGCGGTTTCTCGTTATATGCGTCATTGTAATACCAGTTTGCGTTCAGAATTTTCCGGCATCCCAGGGTATAAAGAAAATGTACCGCGTCCGAAGCAACTTTCTTCGTATCGACCACGGCATCGGTCCAGTTTCTGAAACAGTGGTCCCACGGACTCTTTACATGGCTGAAATACCGGATGATCCCGACTCTTGCTTTCCGCTTCAGGAGTGCATCGAATGCAGGATAATACCAATGACTGAATATCATGACTCTGGAATCCTTCCCGATATGTTCCAATGCCTTCCAGTCGATGTCGGAATTATTGTTGGTTCTGGAAAACGGAACCGTTTCAACGCGCCATCCGGCTTCCGATGCGGCACGGATCGCACCGTAGAAAGCCTGTGAAAAAGTGATGAACACTGGATCATTGTTCGGGCGGATGTAACCCGGATACGGGATCAGGAAAGAAATGACTTTGTCCGCGTTGGATTTTCCGGGAGGACGGCGGATGAAAGTCCCCTTGGATTTGATGCGCTTGAGATAACCTTCCTCCTCCAGAAGCTTCAAAGCTGTCTCT
>DXVA01000009.1:5619-6302 GCA_019408975.1 Lentisphaeria bacterium
CCGCGGGCGACGGCATATTGCGCGGACAGCTCAAATTCCGTCGGCAGTTTTTCCCCCGCCGCATATTCTCCTGTGGCAATACGCTGTTTCAGCTCATTGAATATCTGGTCGCGTTTCATTGGTTTCTCTCTGCAAAAAATCACTATGTACAGTATATGTTCATTTCTTAATTATAAGCGAAAATTAATTTTTGTCAATGGGAAAATGGAATTTTTCCGGAAAAAATCAGGAAAAAAGTGTGCTTTGAGGGATATCGGGGCAACAATCTTTCATCAGCAGCGGAAGGCTGTACATGAAAAAAGCCCTGCCTTCACTGAAGAAGACAGGACTTTGCAATTTCCGGGAACAGAAATTAACGGGCGTAATACTCGACGACTCGCAGAGCTTCGACCTGAACCGGAATCTCTTCGATCATCGGTTCACGTGCGATTGTGAGTTTGAGCTGTTCCTTGTTGGACTCGAAATAAGCCGGAACAGTGGAGTTCACGTTTCTTGCGGCTTCCGCAATCGCCGGAGATTTTTCCGCGTCGATCGTAATGACCTGACCCGGTTTCAGAAGATAGGAAGCACGGTCGACGATCTTTCCGTCGACTTTGACATGGCGATGGACAACAAGCTGTTTTGCCGCAAAAATCGTCGGAGCAAAACCGCCGTGGTAAACAGCAGACTGAAGACGGAGTTCG